>NZ_JAQXUZ010000022.1:0-46793 GCF_029224645.1 Mogibacterium kristiansenii | reverse complement strand
GATATAATCGCTCCTTCTGGAAAATTCTGGATAGCAATTCCAAGTGATAAAGCAAGTGCACTTGTTGCTGTAATCTGTGCATTTTCAGCAAGAAATCCTGCATACATTACACCAACTGCCATACCTTCAGGGATATTATGTAATGTAACTGCCAACACCATCATCGTAGTACGGCCAAGTTTGCTTTTCGGTCCCTCTGCCTGATCACTTCCAATATGAAAATGTGGAATCAAATGATCAAGTGCGAGTAAAAACAATATACCAATCCAGAACCCAACAACTGCCGGAACAAACGATAAAGTTCCCATATTCTCAGATTGCTTAATGGCCGGAATCAGAAGACTCCAGATTGAAGCAGCAACCATTATACCTGCTGCAAACCCTGCAAGTGCTCGTTGCAGTAACTTGCTAAGTGTTTTTCTCATAAAAAACACGCATGCTGCACCTAGCGTTGTTCCAACAAATGGAATCAGTATACCTTCAAAAACATTTATTTGCATTATATTTTCCTTCCATATATGCTCGAAAAATAATCTTTCATGCTTTCATTGTGTTAGTATTAACTAACTGTCTAGTATAAAGAAAACTGTAATTTCACACGGTTTTCTTATGCTTAAGTATATTACTTACGCAATCATATAACAATATATTTCTTTCAACAATTTGCAAAGCTGGGTGGTGGAATTTACTCTATTACATTTAGGAATTTTGAGGTCCGTAAACTTCATAATGCGTTGGTTGATTCGGTGCAGGTATGTTATTCTTTCCGCACCCATTTAATCAGCTGGATAATCGGCAGGCTCGAAAACGCATACAAATATACTGTGCCCAGCTGCGCCGGGTTCAACATCTCCACCTTGAACACCGTTTCCGAACCCGGCACCGTAAGTACCGCTGTTATCAGAGCGGCCCCAAGAAGAAAGGCACCCAACAGCCACTTATTGTTGAAGAACCTTTTCGTAAAAATCACCGGCCGATCCGATTTGCAGTTGAAGCCGTGGAACAAGCGGGCCAGACAAAGGGTTCCGAACGCATAGGTACTTCCCAGCAGTGCGCCGTTCTGATGGTAACCGGTCAAGAACGCAATCATGGTCATGGTTCCGATGACCAATCCGTCCACCGCGATTTTACTCAGAAACTTCCCGGTCAGAATCGATTCCTTTGCCGCCCTTGGCTTGTCCTTCATCACTTCACTGTCGGAAGGCTCCACTCCCAGCGCGATGGCCGGAAGACTGTCGGTGAGAAGGTTGATGAACAGCAGATGTACCGGTACAAAGGGAACCGGCAGTCCGGTCACCGATGCGGAGAGAACCGCAAGAATTGCCCCGAAGTTTCCCGACAACAGGAACTGAATGGCATTTTTGATATTATTGTACAGATTCCGTCCATTTGCTACCGCTTTCACGATTGTTGCAAAGTTGTCGTCGGTGAGAACCATGGCAGCGGCATCTTTTGCCACCTCCGTTCCGGTCACGCCCATGGCAACCCCGATATCCGCCTGTTTCAGTGCGGGTGCATCGTTCACGCCATCTCCCGTCATCGCCACAATCATGCCTCGTTCCTGCCATGCCCGCACAATCCGAATTTTGTGCTCCGGAGATACTCTGGCATATACGGAAATTCCGGTAACAAAATCTCTCAGCTCTTCATCACTCATATCCTCGATGTCCGCGCCTTCACAGGCTTCGGAAAGATCCTGCAGAATGCCGATTCTCTTGGCGATGGCCGCGGCGGTAATCTTGTGATCTCCGGTAATCATCACCGGCCGAATTCCTGCTTTTATACATTCCGCCACGGCATCCTTGGACTCTTCCCTCGGCGGATCCATCATGGCAATCAGCCCCAGGAACACCAGATGATTTTCATCTTCCGGAGTCATCGTATGCCCCTCCGGGACCTGACGGTAAGTGAACGCCAGCACCCGCAATCCTTCCATGGAAAAAACTCGGTTCTGCTGCCGAATCATTCTTTTATCCTCATCGGTAATCTCCCGAAGTCCTTCGGTTGTCTGAATATGTTCCGACAACTCCAGCAGTCGGTCCACGGCGCCCTTTACGATCATGCGATTCTCACCATCGATGGAATGAAGGGTCGACATCATTTTGCGGTCGCTGTCAAAAGGAAGTTCATCCGTTCTCGGGTAATCCGACCGTACCGCCGCCGCTTCAATGCCGTATCGGCTGCCCAGATTGATCAGCGCCGTCTCCGTCGGGTCCCCGATTTCCACCCCATTCTCGTTGGTGGAATCATTACACAGAATGCTGTAATCCATCAGACATCGCTGTGCCGGATCGTCCACATCTATTTCGGCTGCCGGAATTCTCTTCCCCTCCACGTAGTAATCTTCCACTGTCATTTTGTTCTGCGTCAAGGTTCCGGTTTTGTCCGAACATATTACAGATACGCTGCCCAGTCCTTCCACCGCCTGGAGCTTGCGGATTATCGCATGCTCCTTCGCCATTTTCTGTGTCCCAAAAGAAAGTACGATTGTCACAATCGAGCTGAGGGCTTCCGGGATTGCCGCAACTGCAAGCGCCACGGCAAACATGAACGCGCTGCCGATGTTCTCTCCGCGAAAAACATTGATGGCGAACAGAATCCCGCAGAATACCAAAATCAGCACGGACAGTTTCTTGCCGAAGTCCTCCAGGTTTGCCTGAAGCGGGGTCTGTTTCTCCGAAGTCGACTTCAGAAGTCCGGCAATTCTACCCACCTCTGTTTCCATTCCAATATCCGTTACCACCGCTTTCCCGCGCCCATAGGTGACGAAGCTTCCGGAGAACAGCATGTTGGTTCGGTCGCCCAGAGGCACATCTTCTGAAATCGCCGAAATGCTTTTTTCCACCGCAAGGCTTTCTCCGGTAAGCGCACTCTCATTAATCTTGAGACTTGCATTTTCAATCAGCCTTCCGTCTGCCGGAACCATATCCCCCGCTTCCAGCAGGATGACATCTCCCACCACAAGCTCTCTCGCAGGGATTATAATAGCGGCACCATCCCGCAGCACCTTTGCTTCCGGTCCGGAAAGGTTTTTCAAGCTCTGCAGCGACTGTTCCGCCTTTACCGTCTGCACCGTTCCCAGAATGGCATTAATGGTAATGACAATGATGATGACCACCGCACTTTCCGCATCTCCCAGAATACCGGATATGATTGCCGATGCAATGAGAATCAGCACCAGAAAATCCTTATACTGTTCCAGAAAAATTTGCGGAATTCTCTTTTTCTTTCCTTCTACAAGTTCATTCCAACCACACCGTTCTCTGGATTTTTCCACTTCTTCTCCGGTGAGACCGGTTCCCCTGCTGTTTACGCGTTCAAGAACCGTCTTCGCCGTCTCCTGATAGTATTTTTTCATAATTTTGCCTCCTCTTTTCCAAGAATTCACGGACTGAATTTCCCGCGCAGCGGAGCGAATCTTCTGTAAAATGATATAAAAAAAGAAACCTCTACTGCACAACAAAGAATGCAATAAAAGTCTCACCAATTCCTTGAGGCACCGGATGCTTCCATCGTACTGACGACGCCACAAACGCAAACATATACGTAGGTTACTCCCCTTTATTATTAGCGCAATTATATATTCTCTTTACCGAATCTGTCAAGTACCCTTTGCAAAAAACGGATTGCAACGGCAACCCGGTCATAGGTTCAACATTCCACGGCGACTTTAATCACACCATCCCGTTTATTCTCGAACAACTCATAGGCCTCATCAATCCGGCGAAAAGGAAACGGGGACTCTGCCGAAGCAGAATCCCCATCTCAATTTAAGAACGCTTTCTTATATGAAGGTACTTATTTAAAATATCAGTCTTCGTTCCGACCGATTAGCCCAGCAGCAGCAAACTGAATACCAGTGTGAAGAGGGCTACGGTCTCGATAACACCGATAACGATGAAGTAGTTCGCAGTACCCTTTCCGGTTGCACCCAGTGCATCTGCAGCTGCAGCGGCGCATCTGCCCTGGAACAGAGCGGACATACCGATTGCCAGTCCACCAAATACGCCAACCCAGAGAGCCAGGGAAGGATCGCAGTTAGCACTCTTAATGAAGTTCATCAGAAGGAACCCGTAGATAGTCTGTGTCAGAGGCGCACCGGCGAATGCGATCATAATGAACGGAGCCTGCTTGCCACTTGCGTAGCACTTCTTCCATGCTCCTACGGAAGACATACCTGCAAAACCTGTACCGAATGCGGATCCAGCTGCGGAAAGACCAAGGGCTGCTGCCATACCAAGAAATGCGATGTTCATAATAATTCTCCTTTTCTAAATTACATCAGAATCATTTATAATTTACATTTAGAATCTTTATTTGATGACCTTTTTGTTTTTCTTAAAAGGTTCATATGGAATACCTGTCCACTCCAGGCCAACCTGGCCGGAGAACTCCAATACGTTCAGACGAACGCCGTGAACGACAACGGACAGGAAACACATTACGATGTTCAACGCGTGTCCGATAAAGAATACCAGCGCGCCGACAATCACCAGCGGTCCGCCGAAGCCGGCCGCAATACCGTCAAAGCTCTGAGAAATAGCCAGTCCGGCCATTCCTACTGCGAAGAGTCGGATATAACTCATGATGTTTCCGAAACAACTGATGGTGTCCAGGAATACGGTGAAGATGTCCGAAAGTCCGGACTTCAGTCCCTGTCCAAAGGTCTTGTCCGGGGACATTCCGCCGAACAGAACAACCATTGCAAAGGCCACGCCAACACCGACTGCTACCGGTGTCATGGTAATCTTCTCTCCGATAACCAGGTTCAGACAGAGCATGTACAGCGATACAATCGCAATCAGCCATCCAAGGTCTGCCAGCCAGCTCAGGTTCTTCTCAGAAATCTTCTTCTTCACGGAAATCAAGCTTCCCAGGCACATCTGAATCGCACCCACCGAGAACGAGAATTTCATTATCATGTTCTGCTGGGTGGAAGCGCTTACGTTGAAGTACTCCGGATAACTTGCCATGCTTGGAATTACCAAGGATTTCAAGAACGGAACCTTCATCGCACTTTCCAGACCGAACCAGGTGCCGGTGATTGCACCCCAGACGATAGTTGCAAAAGAAAGTACGAACAGCAGATAGGTTGTCGTATTCTTTTTCTTCGTCTTCGCAACGTATCCGATGGTACCAATGAGAATCAGCACACCGTACGCGCCGTCGCCCAGAATCATTGCAAAGAACAATGTGAAGAACAACAGGAACCACATCGAGATATCGCTTTCTCGGTATCCCGGCAGAATTCCCAGGATGTTGTACAGCGGTTCAATCAGACCGGAAACCTTGCCGAATTTCAGCTTGGTCGGAATCTTCTCATCATCGGCATCCACGCTCTCAATCGCATATGCCCAACCGTTCTCTGCAGCGGAAGCTTTGAACTCATCCACATCTGCTTCCGGCACATATCCGGACAGCCACACGAAACGATCGTCGCTTCCGGCTGTCTGGCTGGCAGAAGAGTAATTCGCCTCGTTCTGTGCTACCAGCATTGCGGCATTAAAGCTGTCCATGTGCAGCGCCGCTTCCTTCAGTGTCTCCACGCTCTTGTCAATGCCGGCCTGACAATCCGCTTCCGCAGCAGCGAGCTCTTTCGCTCCCTTTTCCGGAAGATTGAACTCACTTGCAGCGAACTCCGGTGGAAGCGTTCCGATGGAAGCAATCAGCACTTCCTTCTTGATGTCCTTCAGGTGAATCACCTGACGTTCTTCATCTGCCGCCAGGGCCGCATAGGTGCTCGCCGGTACGCGGTAAAAATAAAGATCGTATTTGCGGTCCTTCAGCAGTTCAAGATCTTCCGAGGTAATATCCCCCCAAGGAGAAACCCTCTCGATTTCTGCGTGCAGAACCGACAGTTCTTGCTCAAGAGCTGCCTTCCTTTCAACGGCTCCCTTTACCTCACCGTAGAACTTCTCGAACTCCTCACCCTGAAGCAGCGGCTTCGCCGGTCGGTTCTTCTGTTCTTTTTTGTCCGGGAGATATTCCGCAAGGGATGCGGTCAATCTGGACAGTTCGGTGAACTTCTCTGTCACGGCATGAACCGCGCCCTTCTTCTCAGCGATATGCAGAACGCCGAGCTTTTCAAGCCCATCGAGCATCTCTTTCTTCCGTGAAAGCGATGACACGACGTAGACCATTTTCATTTTCTCTATCATTGTGCCGCCTCCACCAATTTTTTCTTTGAAATCTTTCCGCGAACAACCGCCGCTGTCTGCTGGTCGCCCAGGTATACCCCGATTACTCGGATGTTTTCCTTGGCTTCCGGAATCTTAACCTTCTCGAACAGGTTTACTCTCTGTGATGTGGACCGAAGTTCTTTTTCCAGAAGTGCTTCCTGCTTTCGAAGGGTGGAAACCAGTGCATCCAATCGCGCGATTTCGCGTAGTTTTACCAGTGCAGTATCAACCCACAGAGGATAGTCATCTACATCGTACTCAACATCCTTGAATTTCAGCTCCTCGAATTTCGGAACCGTAACTCCGGCAATGTTTTCGTCTCTGCAGATCACCGTCTCTGGCTGAACAAGTGTGTCAATACTCTTGTCCTCGTCGAAGATCGCATTTTCTGCAAATACAGCTACCCAATCGTCGAGATTACCAATCATCTGAACACGTTCAGCTTCCTTCTGTGCCAATTCAGCTCTCGTTGTCATGATTACCTGCTGAAGCTGTTGTTTCTTAAGCTGCAGGGTTGGCAAATAGCGCTGATACTGTTTCAGAAGGTCCTTCTGCACTTTCTGTTCATTTTTAGTAAGTTTGATAGCCACTGTCTGCTCCTTTTAGTCCAGTGCTTCTTTCTTTGGCCATCTTTCCTTAACCAGACTTGTCTTGAGACCGGTTTCATTCGGCTCAAAGCATTCTGCAAGAATTTCCCAGCCAAGATCGAGCGCATCTTCAAGAGGAATATTTACACTAAGATCCATCAGCTTCTCTTCGAAAAGTTTTCCGAATTTCAGAAGCTTATCGTCCCATTCAGTCATAAGGAATCCCATGGATTTCTTTTCCAAGCTCTCCTTGTACTGTGCATACAGCTTAATCATTCCGTCCATTACAGCACGATGGTCATCTCTTGTCTTTCCGTTTACGTTCTGCTTCAGTCTTGAAAGCGAACCGAATGGCTCAATGTGTCCATTCTTCAGATAGTACTGACCCTCTGTAATATATCCGGTATTATCCGGAACCGGGTGAGTGACATCATCGCCCGGCATTGTGGTTACGCCGAGGATGGTAATGGATCCGGCACCTTCAATGTCCACAGCCTTTTCATAACGAGAAGCAAGACTGGAGTAAAGATCTCCCGGATATCCACGGTTGGATGGTACCTGCTCCATCGTAATCGCCATTTCCTTCTGGGCATCGGCGAAGTTGGTCATATCGGTAAGCAGTACCAGAACTCTCTTTCCTTCCAGCGCGAACTGCTCTGCAACCGCCAGAGCCAGGTCCGGTACCAGAGTACATTCTACGATTGGGTCGGATGCGGTGTGGATGAACATTACGGTATGTCCCATTACGCCGCCCTTCTCCAGGGTATCTCTGAAAGTCAGGTAGTCATCGTACTTCAGTCCCATTCCTCCCAGGATGATGACATCAACCTCTGCCTGAAGAGCGATTCTTGCCAGCAGCTGGTTGTATGGTTCACCGGAAATGGAGAAGATTGGGAGCTTCTGGCTCTCAACCAGAGTATTGAACAGGTCAATCATCGGAATACCGGTACGAATCATTTTGTTCGGGAGAATACGCTTCGACGGGTTAAAAGAAGGTCCGCCGATTGGAATCATGTTCTCCGTCAGAGCCGGGCCATTGTCTCTTGGCACGCCGGCACCGTCAAAGATTCTTCCCAGAAGATTATCCGAGAAGGATACCATCATTGGCTTTCCGAGGAAACGAACCTCATCGCTGGTTCCGACACCCTGAGCACCCGCAAATACCTGCAGGGACACCAAGTCCTTATCCAGCTTAATTACTGTCGCATAACTGTCACCAACAAGAGCCAGGTCTCCGTATTTAACACCTTCCGCTCTTACTGTAACTACGTTACCGACAATAGATTCAATTTTCGTATATACTTTCTGCATCTTATTGCCTCCTAGTTAACCGCTTTAGCGAGGTAGAAATCTGAAACCTTCTGCTTCTGTGCCTCGAATTCCGGTGTACCGAAGACGGTTCCATGCCAGTCAAGGAATTCCTGTCTAAGCTGATTGAAGAAAGATCTGATTTCCTTCTTATCCTGCAAATCATAGGTTTTATTAATTACGTCGTACATCATGTCGAACTCGATACGCTGTCTCTCCGGAGAGCATGCTGCGTCGATTTCATCGAAGGAGTTCTGCTGGAGGTATACTGCATCCAACAGCTCGCCTTTCTGATAGAATGTGTAATCCTCTGAGGATGTACCTTCTTCGCCGACAACCTTCATCATCTGGTTAACTTCTACGCTCTTTCTGAGAATGGAGCGTGCCTTCTCTACTCGATCCATATCGACAACACCGGTATACTTGGACCAAGAATCGATTGGGTGAATTGCCGGGTATTTACGTGCATCGGAACGCTCTCTTGTCAGACCGTGGAATGCACCGACTACCTTCAGCGTCGCCTGCGTTACCGGTTCTTCGAAGTTACCGCCGGCCGGGGATACCGAACCGCCGATTGTAACGGAAGCAATTCGTCCGTCGTTCAGTCTTACTTTTCCGGCTCTCTCATAGAATGCCGCAATGGTGGACTCCAGATATGCCGGGAATGCTTCTTCGCCCGGGATTTCTTCCAGACGTCCGGACATTTCTCTCATTGCCTGTGCCCAACGGCTGGTGGAGTCGGCCAGGAGCAGTACGTCCAGGCCCATCTGTCTGTAATACTCTGCGAGGGTTACTGCGGTATAGCAAGAAGCCTCTCTGGCTGCTACCGGCATGGAGGACGTGTTACAAATGATAATCGTTCTCTCCATCATGGAACGACCGGTCTTCGGGTCTTCCAGTTCCGGGAATTCCTTCAGAATTTCTACAACCTCGCCGGCACGCTCTCCGCAGGCTGCCACGATAACGATATCTGCTTCACCGTTCTTCGCCTCACTGTGCTGAAGTACGGTCTTTCCTGCACCGAACGGTCCCGGAATACAGAATGTTCCGCCCTTTGCAACCGGCAAGAATGTATCAATTGCACGGAGCTGAGTTACCAGTGGTTCATCCGGACGAAGTCTTTCCTTGTAGCACTTGTTTGCCTGCTTAATCGGCTGTGTAATAACCATGCTCAGGTTCATCTCTTCACCCTTGCTGTTTTCGATCACACAGATTGTTGAACGAACGTGGTGCATGCCCGGTTCAACGATGGATTTCACCTTCCAATCAGTTCCCTTCAGCGTGAACGGTACCATAATCTGGTTGGTGAACTGGAATTCCGGTACGCTGCCGATAATGCTTCCGGCTTCTACCGAATCACCTACCTTTACGCAAGGAGTAAAGTCCCATTCTCTGTCCGGAATCGGATCGAGGTACACCCCTCTTTCCAGGAAAAAGCCACACTTTTCCGCCAGTTCCGGAAGCGGATTCTGAAGACCATCGAATACCTGTGTCAAGAGTCCCGGTCCCAGCTCAACGCTCATCAGCTCCCCTGTAAACTCTACAGGATCGCCAACCTTGATACCATTGGACATCTCGTAAATCTGCATGCTGGCAATTCCGTTATTAACACGAATAACCTCACCCTTCAGACGCTTTCCGTCAACGAGGATGTACGCTACTTCGTTTTTACGTACGGCACTTTCAAACTTTACGTTTGCAAGGTTGCCGTTAATGCCAGTCACATAACCTGTTACTGTTTCCATTTGCATATCTCCTGTTATAAGTTATAAACGCTATGTTGTACATTATCGAAGAGACGTTTGAATTCCGCCTCTCCCTTTTCCTTAACAAAGCAACTCTGGCGTTCCAACAATTTTAATTTGATCGCATATCCGAACAAGCACACGTCATCAAAAAAGTGACCGCCGGTGTAGTAATCCAACGCTTCGAACTGGCGCACCAGAAGAAGCTTCTCTGCTTCCAGCGGATTTTTGGCGGTGATTGCAGCCTGTGCAATTTGTGTACTCTCCGGATTCTTCTCATATTCAGCCTGATAGGACTTTCCAAGAGCGGCACTTCGCTGCGCGTTCAGCTCCCTGAACAGACCCGTATAGAATCCGGACCATTTTTTAAGGAGCGGACCCTCTGTAGAATCGAGAGTCAGATTTTTCAAACGCTCCAAGGTCTTGTCACTTACGTTGTCCTCACACATTGCGATGAATTCATCGTAGGTGATTGGCATCTCTTCATTCGCAGAAAGTTCCGGCAGGCTTGAAATTAAGTAGTAATACGAAGCCATACTCTACCTCCCGGTTCTTAGAAATCCATCTCTCTGAAGTAAGGCATCAAAAGCTGCATAATCTCCTCATCGGTGCAATCGAAGTAACCGGAACCGTCCTTTGCGGCAAGCTTGAATCCGGAAGCAATTCCCTTTCCAACCTTGACCTCAAGGCCATTCTGGATTTCCTCCGCAAGCGCAGCCTTCAATTCATCGGTGACTTCTGCCACTTCTGCTGCATATTGAGACATATCCTCACCATTGACAACGGCCTTAATCAGCTTACCCAGAGCTTCTCCCTTCAGGTCCTCACGAACCTTTGCCTCCAGGATTCTGCCAACTTCACCCAATACTTCCTTCTTAAAGGAAATCAGGGCATCTCTCTTTGCCTGCTCGGCATTCTCGATGGCACCCTCTCTGAGTGTTTCAATTTCTCTTGTAGCAGCTTCCTTTGTTGTCTTGGCCTCTGCATTTGCATTGGAAATAATCTCCTCCGCCTTTTGCTTGGCTTCAGCGATAATCTTCTCTGCCTGCTCATTGGCTGCATCGACACCCTCTTTACGGATGGATGAAACCAAATCGTGAATCTGCAATTCCATAGACTGTTAACCTCCTATTCTATGCGCATTCCACGTTTTCCGATATCTGTAGAACCAAATGCCTGAAAACAATACTTATGCATAACATTTTTAATGATTATAGCACCAATTAATACCCTCGTCAAAAGGATGAACCCCTCGAAAAACAGATAGTTTGTTAAATAATTATTACACTTATATTAATTAAAATCCGCTTTATTATTAATAATTTTTATACCTGGTTTTATATTCGTTTAAAAATCGGTCGCCGTGCTTTTTTCATTTTTCATATTCTTCACACGTTGTTCACACCGGCAGAAATCTTTTTATACTTACACATATATAGTTAATTTATTATCCATTTTGCACCGAAAAATTACTACATGTTTAAAAAAGGATACAAAGAATTTAAAAACATGACACTTTTATAATTAACTTGACAAATACGAATAATAAAGTACTTTTACTTCACATTTTCAAATTTATAAAACCATAAAAAATCTCACCACCGGACGTTTCCGATGATGAGAATTTTTTTATTACGCCATGCAAAGATATGTGAAGTATCCCGCATAGCACAACATCATCGCAATGCCGCAGGGTCTTCTCAATTCTCTGTGCTTTACGGTGCCGGCCCACAGAACCACACCGGCCAGAATCGCAATCAAGGTATCGATTCCGAACTTGCTTTCAAACGGAACCGGACAGATCAGCGCGGTTGTGCCGATGACGAACAGAATGTTGAAGATATTGCTGCCCACGATATTTCCGATGGCAATTCCCGCATTTCCTCTTCTCGCTGCGGTCACGGAAGTAACCAGTTCCGGAAGGGACGTTCCCAGCGCTACGATGGTCAATCCAATGAAACGCTCACTCATTCCGAAATACCGGGCAATCTCGGACGCCCCGCTGACGGCAAAATCACTTCCTTTTACAACCAGAATTCCGCCGACTACCATCAGCAGAAGACATTTCCATACCGGGTGAATGGGAGTATCGCCATCCTCTTCATCGGTGCCTTTTTTTGCCATGACGAACAGGTACCCTAGATATGCGATAAACAGTGCCCACAGCACGACGCCCTCTGCGAAGGTGACGGTTCCGCCGGTCATTCCGCAGATTAGCATAACTACGGTGATGGCCATCATGAACGGCATCTCATATTTCAGGGTGGATTTCTGCACCGTCACATTGGTAATCAGCGCCGTAACTCCCAGAATAATAAATACGTTCATAATGTTGCTTCCTACCACGTTCCCGATGGTGATGCCGGCATTCTGCTTCAGTGCCGCAGTAATGCTCACCGCCGCTTCCGGCATGCTGGTGCCCATGGCCACAATGGTCAGACCGATGATCAGCTGAGGAATTCCCAGCCTCTTCGCAATGCTGGCCGATCCTTCCACGAACCAATCGGCGCCTTTTACCAGAAAAACAAATCCGACGATCAAAACACCCGCCTGTAATAACATTTTTTCTACCTCGCTTTCCTTATTCCCTTGCAGTAGGCAATAAGCATAAAAAAAAAGAGACTCCTACTGCATCTAACAGTAAAAGTCTCGCTATTTAATCACTTTCCGAGTTATTATCAAATAACTGTACTGACGAAAAAGTGAACACTTTCGGCTAGCTACTCCCTTTTAGCTTTGATATTCTACCAAATTTTCGTTTTGCTTTCAATATGCTTTACGAATTTTTTACAATCCGCTGGGGATGCGTTAGATTAAATTCTCCTGCTCCAGGAACGATCTGGCCACGTCCTTCGGCTCCTTTCCCTGCACATCTACCTGATAATTCAGCTTCATCATCACCTCGTCGGTGAGCTTCGGCGCCAGCTCGTCCACCACCCGCTGCAGTTCCGGATATTTTTTCAGGGTATCGGAATTGAAACACGGAACCGCATAGTACGGCGGGAACACGTGGTCTTCATCCTTCAGCACCTTCAGATGGTATTTCATCAGCATTCCATCCGTTGAAAAGGCGTCGATTACATCCACTTCCTTATTGTCCAGTGCCACAAAACGCGGCGAACCGTCCATCGCCGATATCTTCTTGAACTTCAGGCTCGGATACGCCTTTTTCAGTGCATCGATGCAGTCGTGACGGTTCTGGAATTCCAGGGTGCACCCCAGATGGAGCTGGGAGGATTTCCGCACCAAGTCTCGGATGGTCTCCAGATTGTACTTCTTGGCAATTTGTTTGCTCACCGCCAAGGTATATGTATTGTTGAACGCGCACTGCTGGGTCAGGGAGATATTCTTCTTTTTCATCTCCTTGACGCAGGTGTTGTACACGCCTTCCATATCATCGGTACCGTCATGCTTCAGCACGCTTCCGTACAGGGTGCCGGTATAATCCACGTACATATCGATATCGCCCTTCTTCAGCGCCTGGTAGCACACCTGGCTTCCTCCCAGGTTTTCCTTCCGCACGCAGTGGATATCGGTATGCGCCTCGATATAGTCGGAGTAGAGGTTTACCAGAATGAGCTGCTCGGTAAAATCCTTGCCGCCCACGGTAATTTCTTTTTCCCGTCCCGCGAGCCGGCTGTTCACCGCTCCGCCCACGATGATGGCACAGATGAGGACCACCGCGGTCCCCAGAGTCAGCTTTTCCCGTCTGCGCTTCCGCTTCATTTGCTTCCGAGAGAGACCGCCGCTCTTCTGCAGGCTGATCGGTGTCACCAGCTTCTCTACCAGGCCCATCAGGAAATCCACCAGCAACGCCAGAATGCACGCCGGAATCGCTCCCGCCAGAATCTGGTAGTTATTGGTGGTTCGGATTCCCGCAAAAACAAGATACCCCAAGCCGCCGGCTCCGATAAATGCCGCCATGGTCATGAGGCCCACTGCGGTCACCGCCGAAATCCGCACGCCGGCCATAATCACCGGCAGTGCCATCGGGATTTTCACTTTGGTAAGGACCTGCCTCGGCGTCAGCCCAATTCCGTTGGCCGCCTCCACCATCAGGGGATCGATTCCGGAAATTCCGGTATAGGTGTTCTTCACGATTGGCAACAGCGAGTAGATAATCACCATAACGATGGCCGGCAGCACGCCGATGCCCAGCAGTGGAATTGCCAGGCCCAACAGGGCCATGCTCGGAATCGCCTGCACTACGTTGGCCAGACCCAGCACCGGCTTGTCCAGCTTTCGAACATAGCTGATTAGGATTCCAAGCGGCACGCCAATCAGGACGGCGATGCATACCGCAATTGCAGTCATTTCAATGTGCTCTAACGTTAACTTCCAGATTTGAGACGAATGGGTCCCGAAGTATTCGAACATCTTAATCATTGCCACGCACCTCCTCCGTCATATCCTCCAGATACTGGCGGCTCAGCGTCGAAACCAGATTACTGTTGGTCAGGAGTCCCACAACCCTGCCCAGGGCGTCCACCACCGGCACGTTGCTGGCATCCGTCCGGTCGATCATCTTCAGTACATCCAGAATGCTGTCTTCCGGATGAGCTGTGCATTTCGGCGGCAGCATAATCTCCCCCGCCGGCTTGTCCGGCCGGTGGTTGGCGTACAGGGATTTCCGGTTCACGATGCCCAGCAGCTGTCCTTCTTTTCCGGTCACCAGCAGCGTATCCACGTGCCGCATCGTCAGCTTGGTGATACATCGCTCCGCGGAAAGGAAGGCATCGCAGGTCACCGGATGCCGAATCATAAAATCTTCCACCCGAATGAACTTCGGCGACCCCCAGATTCGGTTCGCGCCCACGAAGTTCGCCACAAAATCATTCGCCGGACGTCGCAGAATTTCTTCCGGCGTATCGTACTGCAGAATGCGGCCGTCCTTCATGATGCAGATTCGATCTGCAATCTTTATCGCCTCGTCCATATCGTGGGTGACGAAAATCATGGTCTTTCCCATCTTTCGATGGAGGTCGGACAGCTCATCTTGCAAAGAGCTTCTTGTAAGCGGATCCAGAGCGGAAAAAGGCTCATCCAGAAGCACGTAATCCGGGTCGTTGGCCAGGGCACGGATTACGCCGATTCGCTGCTGCTGCCCGCCGGACAGCTCGCTGGGATATCGGTCCAGGAATTTTCCCGCATCCATATCCACCATCTCCATCAGCCGCTCCGTGTTCTTCAGAATCTGATACTCATCCTTCCCTTCCAGCTTCTCGATGATTTCGATATTCTGCCGTATGGTCATATGGGGAAACAGTCCGCCCTGCTGGATTACGTATCCCATATTTCGGCGCAGCTTCACCTTGTCGATGGATTCGATATCCTCTCCATCGATGAGAATCCGGCCGCCGGTGGCGGGAATCAGCCGGTTAATCATTTTCAGCGTGGTCGTCTTTCCGCATCCGCTGGGACCGATCAGCACCGTCAGCTCCCCGTCCCGAAAATCCATGGAAATTCCGTCCAGAACCACGTTGTTCTTAAACGCTTTCGTTACATCTATCAGTTGAATCATAATCTCATCTCCTTGTCGGGTGCATCGCACCGGCAAAAGTAATGACGTAATTGGATCCCCAAACTTATATAGCAATGCAACTATATACATTTATTTGTAAATTATATCATTCCCTTTTGTGCGTTGAGTGAACGTATGTCGGTTCTCTGTGTATGGTTATGCAAAGAATCCATCACGTAAACGGCACGTAATAAGAAAAAAGGCACCTCCGAAGAGATGCCTTTCCTGCTCCATGAATCTCAGAACTTACACTTATTCCAGTTTGATAAGCGCGTCAACAATGCGATTCTCCAGTTTTTTCTGATCCGAAGCCGAAAGCGCATCGGATGTTCTAATCACAAGTGTTCCTACCACTCTGTGGGAACCCGGCGAAAGCATGCCCGCTCCATCAAATCCGGAAAGATACGCATCCCTTGCTTCTGCATCCTTAACAGTATGGAAGGCCTCGATTACCGCGCCGCCTTCCGTGCCGGCTTCTACCGGAGACTCTCCCTCATCATAGCTGTCGTCAATCAGGGATGATTTCATCGCCACATATGCGTAATAGCCGCCTTTCTTATTCATGATTGTATTCGCATCTGTTTTTTCCGTGGCCGCTTCCACCGCTGTAATACTTTTGACGGTCTTCGCTCTCTCAACCAGGAATTTTTCTTTCGGCTCGGTTACCTGCTTTTGCTGCTTCACGCTGTCTTGATAGGCTTTGATTGCGTTATCGATATCCTTCTTTACTTTCTTATACGCATCGTCATCCTCTGCCTCTTCGCTGGTTTTCACCGCCTTTTCAAGCGCTGTTTCCGTTTCCGCATCAAATGGTTCTGCATCTTTCTCCAGCAATTCGTTTGCCGTATCCACACTCTCATCCATCGCCTTTTTGGCCTCAGAGGCGCATCCCGTAAAGGATATCACCACCATCAAACACAGCAGTAAAACCAAGTTTCTCAATGCAAACTTTTTCATCTTCTATCACCCCTTCGTTCATCAAATCGATCCAGAATCCCGAGCATATCTTTCGGCAACCGTTTCCGGCACTCACCTCTCATATTATCCGGGAGGCCGTAGAATGCTTCCGCAATGCTCGCGGCAATACAGGTTAAGGTATCGCAGTCACCACCCAGAGACACCGCCGTCCGGACTACATCCTCGAAATCCGTCCCTTCCATGAAAGCCGTCAATGCTTCCGGCACCGTTTCCTGACATGATTCGATGTGATGATATCCCGGTCTGATTTCGTCGCAGGTTCTGGAAAGATCATAATCAAATTCCTGAATGATATATTTCTTTATCTCCTCCTTGGAAGCTCCGTTTCGCGCCATAAAAATAGCCGACGCCACCGCTTCCGCACCCTTTATGCCTTCCGGATGATTATGAGTAACTTCTGCGGTCAGCCTTGCATATCTTCGGGTCTCTTCCAGACTGTTATACAACCAGCCCACCGATGAGACCCGCATTGCCGATCCATTCCCCCAACTGCCGTATGGCTGTGGGTTTTTCTTGCCCAGCCAAAAGAAAAATCTCTGTCCGTAACCGGCCCGAGGATACTTCTTTCCCCATTTCTGCATAGACTGAATGACTGCCGTTTTCACATCATCATCGTCGGCATCATTTGAAATATGCATCAGCGCATCTGCCACCGCAATCGTCATTACGGAATCATCCGTGAAACACACCCGGTCATTGAACATCTCGAAATCTTTTGTTTTATTTCCCCGGTCAAACTCGTAGGGTGCGCCAATCATGTCCCCTAAAATTGCTCCATACATATATTGAATCCTCCTTCGAACTCTTGATGCTGCAAGTATATCAGAATACGAAAAAGGAGTGGTCGTTTGTCATGCGACAAATTCCACTCCCCGGAATCACGCCCCCAGAATCGGCTGCCCATATTTGAATAGTGCAGCGTTTATCTCATAGATATCGTACACCTTGTTCGTGACGAAATAGGTGATGATCAAGTCAAACTTGCTGCTGGGAGAGAATGCAATCTCTGCCCTGGACAGCAGATCCAGCATCGCCGGCATATCCAGCTGAAGCGCGATTGCAAAAGCCACCGCGGTTTTTTTCGTCGGCTTATAATCTTTCTTACATCGGATTCTCGAAAACACCTTCCGATCGATGTTCGCTTTCTTATAAACGGTAACATCGTCCATACCGCTCTCTTCAATCAGCTTGAACAGTTTTTGCTGAAATGTGTCCTCAGAACGCTCCAGAATTTCGTCCAGGCTCATTCCGGAAACGTCCGGAAATAACGGTGCACCCAGCATCGCGGAGGTTTTGTTTTGCTCCGGCCGCTCCCACCGTTCGCTTCCGTACCAAATTCCGTACTCCGCTTCATGAAGCTCGGCTATGCCGTGCTCATCGATGTATTCTTCAATATCCCCCACCAGCTTCTCGGACAGCTCGAACGCCTTCCGGCCCAGCACGACCAGAATAACCTCCATCTCATGGGACAGAAGGAATCTATCGATCTCCGCCAAAGCAATCTGCAGCGCCTCATCTTTCGGGAATCCGTAGCTTCCTGTGGCAATCAGAGGAAATGCGATGCTCCTGCAGGAAAGCTCTGCCGCCAGGTTCAACGATTTCTCATAACACGAATGAAGAATCTCCCGCTCATCGTGATTGCCATCAATCCAAGCCGGTCCGACAGTGTGGATTATATATTTTGCGTCCAGGTTAAAAGCAGGTGTATGGGCTGCCTGACCCGGATGCATAATACCGATTTTCTTACGCGCCGCCAGCAACCGATCTCTGCCGGCGGCATGATAAATTGCACAATCCGTGCCTCTGTCAACGGCAACATCCGGATTCGCCGTGTTCACGATGGCATCTGCTTTTACTTTTGTAATATCGTTCCGGATAATCTGAAACGGCATCCGAAGTCACCTCCATCAGTTAAAAATCATTTCTTCACATTCTCTTCCAGTTCCAGCATGTACCGGTCAAAGTCGGACATGAACAGTCTGTCCTGAATCACACGGTATTTTTCAAATTCGGTTTCGGCATGGAGCTTTGCAATTTCAGCCGTTACTTTCCCTGCATCCTGTAATATGCCGTAATCAAACATTTCAATGAAGCTGTTAAGTCTTTTTTCCCAATCCTGCATCGTAAGAGGGATGTGTCGCAATGTCATGCTTTCAGCGAAATCCAAATATGCCGTTACGTGATCCGCTCTTTCTACAATCAGCTCTGCTGCCGTATGTCCATGAACTGCATAGTGCATTTTATTCTGAACGGTTGCGTAGAATCTTCTAGTGGTTGCAGAATTCTTATCGTAATCGATGGCGGTAGCATAGAGGTCGGTTATCTTCTGATAGAACTTTCTTTCGCTGGCACGAATCTCGCGGATGCGTTCTAACTGTTCATCGAAGTACTTTTCGGTCAGATACGTCCCTCGTTTCAGTCGTTCATCGTCCATAACCCAGCCTTTGATGGTGTAATCCTTAGCAATCTGATTTACCCATTTACGAAACTGCACCGCACGCTCAGAATTGACCTTAAAACCAACTGCAATGATCATCTCTAAGGAATAGTGATTTGTGCTGTAGCTTTTTCCGTCAGTGGCAGTTATCCGAAATTTTCGGATAACTGAATCCTCTTGTAATTCGCTATCACTAAAGATTTTTTTTACATGATAATTTATGGTGCGAACATCCACATCGTACAACGTGGCCATCATCTTCTGCGTCAGCCATATATTCTCATCCTCATAGCGCATTTCAATGCTGTCCTGTTGGTCGCCCACAGAGGCAACATAGGTCAAATATTCCGCCGCGCTGGAACGGATGGTGATCTCTTCTTTTTTCTTTTTCACTGGAATCCCCCCTGAACGCTTGTCACCGTCCCGAAACCGGCCGCTGTCTATGAATTACCCATTTTTGCTTTTGTATTTTGGAATTTGTCCAAAAGCCTTTTAACGATAGATCGGAGCTATCGTTAAAAAGTGTACTATCTTACAAACTGGAAGTTGTAATCCGCTTTACAGGTGATCATTTGGATCATTCTTTCTATATACTAACCAACTTATCAGCCAGCTATCTGTCAGCAGATATGCGATAAAACTCTTCTTTATTGCACTCTTTTCTCTTTCTGTTTTGTATCTCATTGTGTATCTCATTGCTTTTGAAACAAAATACACTGTTGCAGCCAAAATGATTATCAAAATGGCAATTGATATAAAAGATTGTTTCACTTGGTGTTCACCTCCATCCCAGATAACTTCCGATTTTTCATAACACGTATCACTTCGCCAAGTTGCACAATACGATTATCATTTACAGCATACCCCTGCAATATGTATTTTTTTAGAACTGAATTTGCCCATCTTCTGAATTCAACACCTCGTTTAGATTTAACGCGATATCCGACGGAAATGATAACATCTAAATTATAGTATTCAGTCATATGTGTCTGTGTTTTTCCTTCTATTGCACCATGCTCGCTATCTTGTTCCTCCGATATGCAACTCCATATCCGTACAATTCCAAGTGCCTATCGGCATTTTGTACTCGCTCTTGGCATACGCCGTAAAGCCTGCCGCTTCATAGCAGCGTATGATGAGATGTCCTATGACATCGCCATTCGCATCTATTACTGTTAACGGATAAAAACGCCCATTTTCAATCCGCGGCATATAGTTTTCGATTATGTCATCCCCCATAAGTGGATACTTACTAAAAGTGTTTGCAAGAGTTGTTTGCCTCTTTTATTTTATCCGATCACACAGGTTAAGGCCAGATTCATCACCAGATCTGCATCATTGTACTCGTCTTTGGTTAGCCAAGCTGCAGCTAACGAGGTGATCTTTGATTGATAATTCTTCTTCTCGTCAAATTGATTTGGATCAGAAACTATACAATATCCGAAGCCTTTCAAAGTGCGTTCTTTAAGTTGGAAGCAGCAATTATCCAGATCCCACTCATAGGGGTCATACGCACAGAGTCCCATAATCTGTTTCTCATTTTCACAAGAATACAATAATGAACGCTCATCGCCGTCATTGTATTCAAGAAGATCTTTATCAAATCCACAGAATATCTCATCCCCGACCTTCAACTGCGAAAGGTCAATATCAATGATATGCATCGTTACCGTAGGAGCTAAAGCTTCCTCCGGATCGTCATATGTTTTTATGCAGTACCTAAAAGGAACATTCTTTCCATTTATCCTAACTTTTATACTGCCAAACGGTGTCTCCAACTCATCAATTACCTTGTGCGGCCTATTGAAAAAAATATCCGATCTAATTATCTCCGGGTCAAAAATCTCACCGCAATTATCGCAATACACATCAAACTTCCATGATTGGATCTTTCCATTCGCAATATCATGCGTGCATCGGCATATAACCGATCCTATATGACATTTCGGACATTTACAAATAAGAGCGGTCTCTCCGTCCCCCCTATTTGTATGGAACCTTTCCAAGATTGACAGCAGGAATTCTTTTTCTTTTTCTACAGAATTTGTATACATAGTTTCTCGCCTTTCGAATTATGACGGCATATAGCCGATTTTATCGACTCCAATCACGCCTCTGCGCAGCACCGTAATATCAATCTTTCATATTCTGATGTTTCAACGCCTATCCAACCTATCCGTGTCCGAGGAATACGGTTTGGACTATAAAAAGACTTGCGTTTTGTCGGATGTTTCCGGTTCTGCCTTGGCAATCTCAGCAGTGATTTTGCCTGCATTCTGAAGAATCTCTATCGTCAGCCATCAAAAATAGATCTAACCGCTTTGACCAATCCTCCATCGTCATTGGAATATGACGTTCTGCACGATCCTCTGCCAAGTCCAGATAAGCAGATACAGTTAATCCCATATGTGGCTTGTCTGCATCGGCTCGCTCGTAAATCAACTCCGCTGCTGTATGTCCATGAACCGCATAATGCATCTTGTTTTGTCCATGGCCCAGCCTTTGATGGTGTAGTCCTTGACAATACCATTGGCCCACTTACGAAATTGTACAGCTCGCTCATTATTCACCTCGAATCCATCCGCAATAATCATTTGAAGATTATAATGCTTCGTATCACGAGTCACCTGACGGGAACCTTCGGTTTGAACTATCCGGAAATTCCGGATAGTTGCATCTTCCTCAAGCTCTGAGTCGGAATAAATTTTCTTAATATGCTCATTGATTGTACGAACATCCACACCATACAATGTGGCCATCATCTTCTGGGTCAGCCATATATTCTCAATCCTCCAATTCCTCAAAGCGGTAGCGCGGTTTCCCGACACTCCTCTTCCCGTACTCAATCGCTTTCGCCGGGCAATAGCTGATGCACGCCATGCAATGCGTACACTGCTTCCCCCACACCGGCTTCCCACTCCGAAGCTCAATATTGTTCAGGGGACATTTTGACGCGCATTGCCCGCAGCCGACACACGCATCGCTCACACGAAACGGGTCCGCTTTGACAATCAGCCGGTAAAAAAACGGATTGATGATGCCGCTCATGATGCGGTACCCCATGTTATTGCGGGGTGCCGGAAATTTCCGTCCCGCCTGAACGCTTGCAATCGCCGCTTCCACATCCGGCTGCGCCTTCTGGACGATTTTCCCGGCTTCCTCTGCCTCCGGTGTGGCGAACAGGGCGATGTAATTCTCCGGCATAACAATTTGTACGGTTCCCATGTACTGCAGATTTTTTTGCTCCGCAAGGCGCCGGTTGTATTTTGCGGCGTTGCCAATCTCGCTTCCACAATCCATGACAAACCAGATGCGTTCGGCGGACGCGAATTCTGTTTTTATGAGCCAATCGGATACCACCCGGGGAATGCGCCACGCATAGGTGGGAACAATGAGGATTACGTCACGGCCCGTTTGGATGGGCGAAGTGTCGCGGGTTCGGATTTTTGCGTTCAGGTCTGTGAGGGGCTCCTGAAGCGCTTCCGCAAAGCGCCTTGCAATATATCGGCTGTTGCCGGTTCCAGAAAAACAAAAAATCATATACAATGCAACTCCATTTCCGTACAATTCCAAGTGCCTATCGGCATTTTGTACTCGCTCTCGGCATACGCCGTAAATCCTGCCGCTTCATAGCAGCGTCTTGCGCTCTCGTTATTTTCAAACACAGCCAGCTCAATTAACGGAACTTTCATCCTTTTCTCGCGGATAGCGTATGATGAGATGCCCTATGACATTGCCATTCACAGCTATTGCTGTTAGCGGATACAAACGCCCATTTTCAATCCGAGGCATATAGTTTTCGATTATGTCATCCCCCGTAAGTGGATACTTACCAAAACTGTCGGCAGACCATTTGTATAATTCTTCCTCCGATCGAATCCAGCCGGCTATAATCGGAGCATCTTCCTTTTTGAAATTTCTTAGTTTCATTTGTTTTAAGTCCTCACGATTCTGCTTTTTTTCATAAAAATAAAATCATATGCATACACTTCCGATGGGGTTATTCCGCCCTCACCCGCAAATACTTTTCCGCTATATCGTCCAGTTGGCTTTTTATGGATTGGAAATCGCCACTCAAATCAAGCGTTCTTACACATACGCGATTTCCCATGATCTGATATTCGTTATTAAATGCCCCCTCTTCATCTGTTTGCGCGTAGAGAAGCATTCCGGATACCTTTTCATGGGGAACACCGACAAGCTCATTTTCCTTTGTCTTTACATAGGTGAATATCTGGTACAGGTTATCTGTCGGGATGGACACCTTTCCATATTGCTCCCGCAGATTGCGTTCGTAGTATTTTGCATCGATAATCAGCGTCCGTTCTCCGCGCGTCAGAGTAATATCCGTCTTCATCTTCGGAAGTAAATCTCGGAAGCCATCATCCACCTGCCAATCCATCATGGAAGCAGAAGCCTTTACTTTCAAATCCTTGTACTCGGTGTTGTAATATTCCAAAATGAACTTCTCATACAGGTGATGCATCTTTTGATCGTCCAGAAAATCCATCATCTTTGTCGAACCGTCCGATTGCGTCTGAAGCAAGCCTTTAATCACCAGCTCACAGACCGCCACCAGCATCCGATAGCTCTGATTATTTCGGTTGAATCGGATGGACCAATTGATGGTGCGTATATCAAGTGTTTCTACTTCTCCGAAGAATACCAGCAGCTTCTTGATTTCCTTCTTTCTGCTTGACGATATCTTTGCTTTCAGCAAAAGCAATAGAGTGCTCTTGATAATCCGATTCATATAGGAGTTGACGGAGAACTCGTCATAGGTACAAACCAGCTCCCCGCGGATCATACTGAGATTCTTTATGGATGCAGTCACATCGATTTTCCCGCGTGGAGACGACAATGCTTCCGTCTCCGAAATATATTCCTGTCCCAGGCCGCGTTTCAGCTGCTGCTTCACGCCCTTTGTCAGAATGGATGCGCACAGCTCCGCTACATTATGAAATTCTTCCGTTTCGATGCTCTTATATCCTTGCTCGTTTAACACTCTGAAGGCGTAGGAAAGCATATAATATACGTTCTGTACCGGAATCACTTAATCGCACTCCTTAAATCCTCAATCCAATCCTTTGCTTTGGAAGGTTCATCAAACCAGTATTCTTTTAGCAATGGCGCCAGCTCGAATTCAATGATGCCGGAAAGAGTCCGATCAGATGTTTCCTTCAGTTCACAGAAGAAACTGTGTCCGATACAGAATCCTTCTCCCAGAGATTCATCCTCCGCAATGGCCCCATTCAGCGCTTCTACCCTATCAATCAATCTATTAAACTTCTCGCTCTGCAGGCTGTCCCGGTATGCACGGAATCCTTTGGTATTAAACCCGGGTTCCAGATCAAAGAAGGCAAATCTTCTGCGGAGCGCATAATCCATCATTGCCAGACTTCTGTCTGCGGTATTCATCATTCCGATGATATAGACATTTTTCGGGACAGAAAAT
The DNA here is from genome assembly GCF_029224645.1 of Mogibacterium kristiansenii. Classification (NCBI taxonomy): domain Bacteria; kingdom Bacillati; phylum Bacillota; class Clostridia; order Peptostreptococcales; family Anaerovoracaceae; genus Mogibacterium; species Mogibacterium kristiansenii. Next base: position 22,583 of record NZ_JAQXUZ010000022.1, on the reverse strand, counting down.
TTTTCATCCGCATACAAGAGCTTCAGTTCGATGCCGCGCTTGTCCGATTCGATCAGCATGAACAATTCGCCGAATATCTTGCTGAGGTTTCCTCGATTGATTTCATCGATGATAAAGAAATACGGCGTGTCTTCATCATCCTCTTCAGCGGATTTGCAGAAGTCATAGAAGGCACCGCGTTTCAATTCAAAGCCGCCTTCTTGTGTCGGACGGAATCCCATGATGAAATCCTCGTAGGAATAGCTCTGGTGGAATTGAACCATCATTACACGGGACGGATCTTTCACACCCATGATGGAATATGCCAGTCGCTTTGCCGCAAAGGTCTTGCCAACACCCGGAGCTCCCTGAAGAATGACATTCTTTTTCTTCGCCACCAAAGCAACCAGCGTGTCGTATTTTGGTTTTTCCATGTAGACTTCTTCCAGAAACATATCCTCATCATACGGCTTAAGATCAATCTCCACCGGTTCTACAGGATCATCGTGGAACAGTGCATTCAGCTTCGTCACGTAGTCTGTGTACGCTGTAATATCCGTCAGGGTCTTCATCACAGCCTGTCCGGGGTGCTGCCACTCGCCCTTATCGGTCCAGTTAACATTCCGGATGTTCCTATACTGGGAGCGGGAAGAATCGAATTCATAATCGGACTCCACGACACCGCGACCGATAATTTGATGCATCCCTTTCCTGGCAAATACGATGTCGCCCGGCTTCATTTCGTTGACAAACTGCCAGGTGGCGTGCGCATCGTTCTTGTAGGATTTCGCCGGATTGATTTTATCTTTCATCGCCTGCTTCATCTTGCTTTTGCTGTTAAATGCAGACAAATCACCGATTTCATCCCAGCCGATGCCCATTATCCCGGCATCATAGAACTCATCCCAGCAGGATGCCCCATCTCCCGGCGAGTACAGCCAGTAGTGGGTGGTATCAACGTCATCATCGTTCGAGCACTTCCACGCTTCGAAGCTCAACTCCTTGAAGTCTTTTAATTTGGTCTCACCACTTTGAAGGTACGCACGAAGCTTTTCCACTATGTCGAAGTATTTGGCGGATGGAATCTTCGTTTCATTCTTCGGAAGGGACTGTACGAGTTCTTTCGGAAGCTTTCCGGATTTATAGATGTACCAGGTATTGCACTTATCCAGATTCAGAAAAGAATTCGGTGCAATCCAGTACAGACCCATTGTAATCTTACCGTTTCCGTTTCCCTTCTTTTTGATACATAAGTCGAAATATTTGGACACCTGAGCAATTGTCTCCGGTGTCGGGTTCTTTGCGTATGAAAGGGCAGTATCAAACAGCTCCCAAAGATCCGGAATGTCGTCGTCTTCGCGATCCGGGAGGAAACCATAGAAGGTTGCATTCAGAAGATTCAGCACCGGAATACTGTCGAACGAGGTGGGAAGCGGAGTCTTCACATCGAACAACTCCGCCACTGCTTTCAGGATAGCCAGACGGTTCGCATCCGTGAGATTCTTGTTAAAGAGCCCGTAGAATGTGAATGGATCGATATCTACAATCTGGTTGTCCTTTTCCAGTTTAGGAAGGTTGATGCCGGTAATCTCGTAAATCTTTTTAACCTTCTCTATCAGTTCCCGGCGGTTGCTCTTGTACCGGAGCAATATGCCAGATAGTTCTTTGTAAAAGTCTACCCAGTCAAATTGGTTTGATTCGCTCATGTAAACCTCCTTGTTTTTTGGTATTAGATGCTTACGGTAAAACCTTAAAACTGTCTCCATCATACGTCGGTAGCATCAATTATCACCGGTGGTTCATCGTTTTCATCCATCAACAGCATATTGATTCGAACTTCCTTTTCAAGCAGAAATCTCTTGTTATAAAACACATCCGCATATTCCAAGACTCTGTTCATCTGAGCAACATCGAAGAAAGCACCGACAAAAGCTCCCACAAAATATACTGATTTTCCAACCGCTTGCTTTGTCAGCTTTTTTCCAATCTGCTCAAAAACTCCTTTGAATAGGTTTTCTTCCAGCCCTTTCTTTCCGGCTTTTTCAAGAGCGTTTTTTGCAGCTTTGTTTGCCAATACCCGCATCTGACAAAGAAGCAGGGTTACACCCCCACGACTGGCCATCTCTCCCCATGTCTTTTTGCTCATGTGCTTAACGGCTGTGATTTCCGTCATAACCATTATTTACCGCAAATTGCAATAACAAATTTAACGCTACCTAACATAACGAATCTTACAACTGAATATACTTGATTGAGGACGGCATTGAAGAGTTCAACCGGTGTTAGATAGTCAAGAATCTTTCTTTTGTCAGATATTGCTAGGATAATTAACGAAATTATGCAGGGTCAAACTCGGAAAATGCTTCCTGTGCTCGTTCCATACTTTTTTCCATCATCATTATCGCAGCACGGATATATCCGCCGGTTGCACAATAACTCTTCATACATGCCAGATTACCATTGAGAAAAAAAGATGCCCCTCTAAATTGAGAGTTACGATCATTTAGTCTTTCAAGGATATACACTCTGTTCTTTACTTTCACGCTCTTTATTATATAGAAATCAACGAGATTATCGTTATCATAGAAAATAAAAACGATCTTATAAATTAACCCGTTATCCTTGTTTGCTGTTTTGCCGAATACAACTAAATCATATCCATCCTCTCGCTGATGTCCTAGGTCTCTCGTTTCTATTTCATTTTCTTTTGTAAAATCAATAAATCGTTCGTATAAGTTCATTTATCTCACCAGCAGGAATTTGTCTGTTTACATCGGTGTTCCAACTTCAATTAAGTTGCCGTCTAAATCGTAGAATCGGATTATTCGCTGTCCCCAACTATGTGTCATAAGATGATTTGCATATTCAATAGATGGATACAGTCTTTCCAATTTTTCAACAAATGCCTCAATATCCTGTTCTTCAAAATACAGTTCGCAAGCGTTATTTTGGGGAAGAATATCCCTACCTAAAAATGATTTCCATATTTTCTCGTCTTGAAGGACAAGACCTTCTGTTAAAATCATATTGCCCCCGTTGTCAAGCACCAAATCTATGCCAAACAAGTCATGATAGAATTTTTTCGATTTTTCTATGTCTTTTACCACAATCAGAACATTCTTCAATCGCATAACACTTCTCCTTCAACTTCCGACTTATATGTACAATTTGTTTTCCTTTCTACCGGAACAGACCTTCTTCATTTTTCGTCCGGCGATAAAGCTGACCAACTTGCTACACTTTCTTGCATTCTTCGGACAGATTGCAACGCAGTGCATACAAGAAATGCATTTAGCCTTATCGGTCATTTTCGGATTGTCCAAAGAAATGGCCCCCGTCGGGCATTCTTTTACGCACAGACCGCAGGAAGTGCATTTTCCGTTAGCAACAGGCTTGAACGGAACACCACCGTATTCTCGGTATGGTTTTTTTCCGGGGAATTGCGGTGTCATTTGTGTTTCGCTGTTTTGCATGATTTTAGCGGCAAATTCCAACAATTCCTTTTCGTCCTGCCGATCCGGGCGCCCGGTTCCGAATTGGTGCATCAAGGAATGCTCTGCAACAGCCTCCATTCCGGCGATACATACAAAGCCCGATGCTTCCAGAACATCCTGCAGTTCTAACAAGGTGTCGTCAATCGCACGGTTTCCAAACACCGCCGCAAGAATTGCCTTCGTACCGTCTGCTTTTACATTTCGGAACATATCCACTACGACCGACGGAACGCGTCCGCCGTAAGACGGTACAGAAACCAAACACAGATCCTCTTTTTCAAATTTCACCTTCATCAGTTTATCCGGTTCTTTGATTAGGTCGATTTCTTCAAATTCCGGATTTGTCCCTTTTGCAACAATATCTGCTACTTTCTTTGTACCCCCGGTTGGGCTGAAAAATATGTTATAGAATTTCATAATGATCCTCTATTTTCTTTTGCTAGCTGTATTATTCTATCTGCAACATTCATCCAAATCACCGTCTTTAAACAGTAGTTTGACTTTTATGCCCTTAATTGCAGTGCTTTAGGGCGTAAAAGTCAATTCAACCCATCTAAACATAGTGTTTTTCCCATCATCCGCAGTGTAGGCAAATTTTGCCCAAACTGAGTCCCGCTGTAATTCACCTTCAGACATATTATTCCGCTGTAACCGATTTATAGTAATTTCCAAAGTCCGCCAGTGCATCAATAATCGGCAGCAGTTTTTTTCCTAATTCCGTCAGGCTGTAATCAACTCTTGGCGGCATTTCCTGATAATCATGCCGATGTACAAGACCGTCATCCATCATCTGTCTTAGACCGTCAGTCAATACCTTCTGTGAAATTCCTTCCAGATCTCGCTGCAATTCATGAATCTCCACGGGCGCACTCTCAAGTTTCGTATAATCAAAAGTTTCCATTTGCCACCTACAAGTGCCACTGCTGTTGCCACCGGGCAAGCCGGAAGTTCGTCTTTTGTTTTCATGCAATTGTGCCTCCCCAAAACTGTGATTGCTCGAAAAAATTATAGCACATTCATTTTTGAATGTGTAGTTACAAAAAGGTGCGTACTTACCTTTGAATGCACAGCAAGTTATTATATAACTGCAAGAACAAATACACAGTAAAAACGGAGGTATACACCATGGCAAATTACGCAAAAACAAACATTGGAAATGAAGGCAGAGTTGAACTTCATGATACACTTTCTCTCACCGGAGCAGAAATCAGTATCAACGATCTTCCGGCAGGAGCTAACATTCCTTTCGTACACTCTCATAAGAACAATGAAGAAGTTTATGGCATCCTTTCCGGTAAAGGAAAAGTTATTATTGACGGAGAAGAAATTGCTCTCGCGGCAGGTGATTGGGTAAGAATCGCACCTGCTGCAAAACGTCAGTTCTTCGCGGCAGAAGATGAAGGAATTTCTTTTGTCTGTATTCAGACCAAAGAGAATTCTCTGGAAGGCTTTACAGCTGATGACGCTGTAGTATATTAATATTCCATCAAAACACAACAAGCTTCTCACCACAGGGTATTTACCCAATGGTGGGAAGCTTGGTTTTTAAATCCAAAGACGAATTGGCAGTATGACAAAGCACCGATCAACTTTTGACCGATGCTTACGTAATTAAACATCCAGTTTTTTAAGAATTTCATCCACATTTCGTTTACTATATACAATACGTAGAATGTAAATCATTTTTTCTCCCGTATCCGGAAGATAGTACATTATATAATTTCCAACCAATTTTTTCCGCACGTTTTCTGCTTGTAAAAAATCATTATATATAAGAGAGCCGCTTTCAGGAAAGTTTCTTGCTTCTTCAATATTTTCCTGCAGTTTATTTACAAAATCAGACGCAGCCGGTGGATTTGAAAGTTCGACTGCAATATATGAGACAATTCCATCTAAATCAGATTCTGCTTTTTGAGTCAGTCTATATCCAAATTCAGATGCCATATTTGCTCCTTATATTAGAAACTGCGCTTTTTCCATCTACCGTATTGCCAGCTTTTACATCTTCCAAACCGTCCAGGATTATTTTTGCTTCATACACCTTTCTCATAGTTTTTTCATAATAATCGATGTCCATAACAACCAATCTTCCGTATCCATTCTTGGTTACGAATACAGGGCCGTTTTCTTCTGCACAACGACGTTCTACTTCAACCGTATTCTTTAAATCACGCATTGGAATAATCTGCATAGAATCAACTCCTTTCTTGTGGCTATATTATAACCTATATTTAGCCACAGTACAAATGAGTCTTCACATTTCCCTCGGGGATTGCCTTTTGTATAAGGCAAATATTCTCTTCTTGATGATGGACATAAGCGTGTTGACGTCAACCTCCCCGCAAAGCCTTTGTCTTCCGTCGAGGCACGTCAACATGATTCGGATTTATCCGTTCTGCCGGCGCCCATGAATGAAAAAAATGAAGCCCCCCATATATTGATATGTACCCTCTTTACTGGACACATTGATTTATGAACTCGACTCAACACATGGATGCTTCCCTGTACTTTACAGGAGGCATCCATTTTGTTTTTGATTGAATCCGGTCCAGGAGTTTCGGTCCCGCCGCTCTGTGGATCGCTCCGTCTACACCGCCACCTCCGAGAAGGCTCGTATTGCCTGCACGCCATGGTTCTTTGTAATATCTCCGCGTACTGCTTCAAACTTTGTCTGTCTTTTCAGGATCAAGTCTTTCATCCTTCCACTGCATACAGATGTATTTTCTTATCCAGTCCGGGTCCTCATAATGACCGAATTCACTCATCTGACATCCATGGCAAAGATCGTCTGCCATCTCAATAATGACATCTATCAGTTCCAGGTTCGTCTTCCACTTTTCCTCTATGGCATCATATCCCAAAAGCGCACCGAGAATATTACCGGTAACCGCTCCAGTGGAATCACTGTCGCCCTTATGATTAACCGCCGAAATCACACCTGCCGAGAAGTCATCCTGATGACGAAGCGCACAGTAGAGAGCAATGCCGAGAGTTTCTTCTGCAACCCAGCCCTCGCCTAACCTGTGGATATTATCAAGATCATCCGCCTCGTTTCCGGACAATTCGATTGCCAGATCAATAATATCGGTAAGCTCCTTCAGATGCCTGTCTTCCCGGAATATCTCTGCCACCTTGTCTCTGGCTTCAATTACGATATTCTTAAGAGTTTTCTTTTCTTCGCCGAAAACGATACAGTTGATAATGTGCGTCACAATAGCCGCTGGCATATAACCAAGGGAATGCCCATGGGTGATAGCTGCGATCTGGGCGCCTTCCATGTCCAGTGTGCCCATCTCCATATGCTTATAATTCAGCGCGACCGGAGCCACTCTCATGATACCGCCGCAGCCCTTGCTTTGATTCTGTGGCTCTTTCACATAATCGTTCACAAAGTCTTTACCGTTCTTCTGAGCGGAAAGTGCAGACAGACAGGTATTTCCCGGTGCTCTGCTGCTATAAAGCTCCGGCACATCCGCAAGCCATGACCTGCAGGAATAATTCCCTCTGCGATCCTGTATTTTCTGCTTATCGAAGGGACACTCCTGCGTATAAAGCCAGTCCTGATATGCCTGTGCAACATAGTGTCTTGGCCAGCCCTGGATCCCTCTCATTGCTCCTCGTGTATCTCCCACAAGGAGCCCATTCGCCGTAAACAGAGTCATCTGAGTATCATCGGAAATCAGAGCCTTCCCAGTGAAACTGTCCAGCTCATACTCTGTGATTCCTCTCTCACCGTATTTACCGAAGATCTGCTCTTCTCCCCAGAACTCGACCGCATAGCCAAGAGCATCCCCTACAGCGCCGCCTGCTAATGAGCCACGGATTTTGTTCAGATTGATCTCCTTCTCCCTGATCCTCTTCATGGCTTCATCCATTTCCTGCTGATCCTCATCCCGGTAAAAATTATCGAAGGCAAAATTTCTATTAAACTCTTTAAAATTATACTGATCCTGCGTCCGGTCAAGCACCGCAAAATCAATCCTGCGGAACAGGTCCTTCTCTCTTAATTTATTGTAATTCATTTCCTTCAGTGCTTTATAGAAAAGATCTGAGATTACATGCGCATCATTACCGAAAGCACCACAGCCCCAGGCTCCAAGAACAAGATGCCTGTACCCGAGATATGCGACGCATTTCAGCATTCCCATGATACGGTTATATACCATATCCTCATACTCAGACTCGCTCATTCCCTCCTTGCCATGTGATATCATCGGTGCGGCGCAGGTAAGGACAGAAACGACTACTGTATCGTCCAGCAGGTCACCATTCGCATCTTTTATAATTTCTACATAAGGCGCGATCATCCCTGGTAAAAAGATACGTATCGCCAAGGCGTTTTCTGGCAAGTGCTAAAGAATCTATATTTTCACAGCCATGTCCGCAACGTCCAATCACAAACGGCCTGCTGAACTCAGGATCAGTACAATTTTTCTTCACCGCTTCCGGAAGGTACACCTGTATCTCCTGCATTTCTTTTGCGGAAAGTTTCAGCTGTATCCTTTTGCCATTTTTTTCATACCAGCCCTGTTTTAAGATCTTAAGCGTATCCTCCAGCATAGCGATTTCTTTTGATCTGTCTCTCATGAGTCCTCTCCTTCCCCAGATTTATCACAAGTCGCTGAAAAAGTCTTATATTTCAAGCCCTTTTCACACTGTCAATTATGTACTTTAGTCAGCAGAACAACCGTCTCCACGTGGCAAGAGTTGACATCGTGAATGTCAAAATTGCCCTATCCGCGTTTGCCCGAACTTATCGCACCTTTTCCTCGTTTGCCCAAACATGTCTACAAACTGGAATTTGTTGAGTATTTCGTTCCTCTGCCGTTACCTGTCTTTATCACATATCCTTTTTTCTCAAGTATCCCCAATAGCTTTAACGTCTTATTTTTGCCAAATCCTGCTGCCTTAGCGATTTGAGAACTTGTTTTTCCAAGCCTGCCCATGCTGTCGTAAATGATTTTCTCATCGCCAGTAAGATCGCCACCGGATGTGATCACAGGCAAAGTTACTTTGATCATATTCTCGGAAAACTCATGTATCGGTTTTGCCTTACTGCCTGCATATGCTGCATTTATCCTCTGAACGCCCGTTCCAAAACTTTCTATAATATTCAACCGGAAGAAAACACCACCGATAATCGGATTACGCAGCACTGATATCTGTCCATTGAGATATTCCTCCTTTGTGATGCCTTTTGGCAGTCCTCCCGGCGAAAAGACCTCAATGCGATCTTCATACATTGCTACTCTGATATGAGATCTCACATCCCAGGCTCTGTGCACCAGTGCATTTGCAATGGTTTCTCTGAACGCCTTTTCCGGAATGATCTCAACCTTCTCTCTGATCGCACCTTTGATTTCATCATACTGATAATATTTTCGATAGAGATCGATCACCTCATCATATTGTTCCAGTATCGATCTGTGTTCGAAAATCTCACGATCCAATATTATATCTATCGTTTCCCCAAAACGTGCACAGTCGATACCATATGCTCCATTTTTATCAGCAAGTAAAACCCCTGCGTTATTGTATTTCCCGTCTGCACCAAGTACTCCGATAGTCCTGAGTATATCTGTACTGATAGCACTGATACCGAGCTGCTCTTTCATCTTGCCCTCAAGGATCGTAAACTCGAGATCTTTCACATCGGATACTAATTCATCGTACGAACGATCTTCACCTTCCAGAATAAGACGATTCAACTCCAGACGATCCACTTCGATCGTTGCCGTATCATTTCTTTTGTAAGCTTTTGATTTATAATAATACGGTTTATAGATTCCTTCTTTTACTTCCAATGTAATGACATTTGTATCATCATCCACAGATATCCGATAATCGGGCACCGGAGAAATACTATCGTTTATTCTGTTTTCTATATCCAGACATGCATTACCAGCATCTTCTATCCCAACAAACTTGCCATCATCAGTAATGCCAAACCGGATGATCCCGTCACCAAAATTGGCATATGCACTGACTGTCTTTAAAAATGTATTTGTTACTCGCTCTTTCACTTCAAACGAACGGTTCTCTTTCATCTGCCAAACCTCCATTACTGTTTTCGTACCTTTATTATATCAAAACAAACGAAAAAATAAACGTATTTATTTGCGTTTGATTTTTCGTTTGCTTTATAAGCTGGAAATTGTGATGCAGAAAGTCTTTAACAAGCCTGTTGAGCTGCTGTTCTATCAATCGAAAGTGAAATGCTATTTGTTGGCATACAAATGGCAACCTTTTACATGGTCATTGACAATCCCTATTGCCTGCATATAGGCATATATAATTGTACTACCAACAAACTTAAAGCCAAGCTCTTTTAAGTCTTTACTAATTTGATCTGAGAGTTCAGTCCTTGCGGGTATATCAGTTTCAGTTTGGAACTGATTGAGAATTGGCTTACCACCAACATAAGACCATATAAACGAATCAAAACTGCCATACGATTCTTGGATTTTTATAAACTGTTGAGCATTTGTTATTGCTGATTTGATTTTTAACCGATTGCGAACAATGCTGCTATTTTGCATTAGCTCTTCTATTTTTGCATCATCATACAGCGCTACTTTTTTGCAGTCAAAGTTATCAAAAGCAATTCTAAATGCCTCTCTTTTGTTTAGTATTGTCAGCCACGATAGTCCTGCCTGCATACCTTCAAGTATTAACATCTCAAATAGTTTATTCTCATCATGAACGGGCTTCCCCCATTCATTATCATGATACTCTTTATATAAGTCGGTAGTTGCCCATGAACATCTTTGTATCAATTCTTCCATAAGTTTCTCCGTCCTGCAAATCCCGATTTAATTCTGTACTTTAGACAGCATGTCGCAGTAGGCCGCGGCCAATCACCCTTCGCCTCCGGCTCGGGTTCTTGGGCGTCCCTTGCGGACTGCGTCTCATCTACTCAAGCTTCGACTGCGTCTCGCTTTCGTAGGAGACAGCATGTCTCCACATGCATCGTCCAGGCGAACATCTCTACCGGGGTGGCTTCTTCAAATACATAGCCGTTTTGCTGCAGGATTTTGATGTCTCGGGCCAGGGTGCCGGCGTCGCAGGAGATGTACACGATGCGGTCGGGCTGAATGGCGGAGACGGTTTCCAGAAGACTCGGGGCGCAGCCGCCGCGAGGGGGATCCAGAATGACGACTTTACTGCGCTCCCGAAGGTTGTCTTTGTAGAGGTAATCGGCATAGAGCTTGTCCTCGGAGTCCAGGAGTTTCGGGAGGATTTCTTCGGCCCGGCCGGTATAGTAACGGGCGTTCACGATTCTGTTGATAACGGCGTTCCGGTTGGCATCCAGAACGGCGCCGGGCACTTCTTCGATGCCCACAATCATGGCCGCTTGGTCTGCCATAGACAGGCCGATGGTGCCGATGCCGCAGTACAGGTCGAAGACCACTTCTTCGCCGGAGAGGCCGGCGTATTCCCGCGCTTTTTCGTAAAGGCGGGTCATCTGGTTGGTGTTCACCTGATAGAATGCGGACCCGGAGATCTCGAACTCCAGATCCCGGCCGGCCACCTGAATGCGGTCGTTAATGGTTCTTTTACCCGCAAGAGGGATGTAATCCTTGGCGAAGTCGTGAATGTCACCTTTTTTCACTTCCAAAATCACGCTTTCCAGTGCGTACTCTTCCGACACTTCGTCGATGGCGTCGTCCATGGCGTAGACGATGTCCTCGGCGTTGGGAAGCTGCTTTCCGGTGACGGTGAGCACCACCATGATTTCACCGGTGCCCTCGCAGGCTTTCACCGTAACCTCCCGGAGTTTTGCGGTGTTGCTCTGCTTCGGAGGCTTCTGGTTCCGGCCCCGGCCGTAGCGCTTCGGCTCCTTGTAGACGGTGATTTTGTGCTGTTCAATGAGGCGGCGGATGGCATCGGCTACCGCCATCACCGGTTCTTTCTGAAGCATGCAGTCGTCGATGTCCACTACCCGGCTGCTGCCTCTTTCCCGGAAGCCTACCGCCGGACCGGCCGGGCCGTCGTATACGGCAAAAGTGGCTTTGTTCCGGTAATGCAGGTCCGGTTCTTCTCCGGCAACCACAACATCCCGAACCAACGGATGTTCCAGTCCGCCGATTCGGGTGAGTTTATTTTCTACGTGTTCTTTTTTCATGGCGAGCTGCGCTTCGTACTTCATGCTCTGGAGGGAGCAGCCGCCGCAGCGGCCGAAGTACGGACATACCGCTTCTTCCCGGTTCGGCGACGGGGTGAGGATTTCCTCCAATTCCGCTACCGCATACCGCTTCTTGTCCTGTACGATTTTGCCCCGAACGGTGTCTCCCGGAATACTTCCGTCCACGAACACCGTCAATCCGTCGATATGGCCGATGCCCTTTCCGTCATCCGTCATATCCGTAATGGTGAGTTCCACCACTGTACCCTTATCCATTGTTTCTCTCCACTGTATATTAATCTCGTTATTCGCTCTTCTGTTCCAGCGAATCCGCCAGAGCTTTGATTTTAGCGAACCGCTTGCTGACCGCCGGTTTTTTCACCGGTGGGGAAAGCATTTCCCCGATTTCACCCAGATTGGCATCCGGACGTTCCAGGCGAATTCTCGCCACGTCCCGAAGTCCCGGGGACAAGGAGTCCAGTCCCACCAGCTCTTCGATGCGCTGAATATTCCGAATCTGTTCCTCCGAGGCGCTCAGGCTTCGGTCCACGTTGGCATTGTCGCAGTTGGAAATCCGCTGAGCTTCGCCCCGGGTGCTTCGGTTCACCTTGATTCCTTCGAAATCCAAGAGTGCCTGGCTGGCGCCGATGATGCCCAGTATATCGCTGATGTAATCCGCCTTCTTGATATAGACGATGTAATCCTCCTTCCGGCGGGTCACATTGGCGGAAAGGTCCACAAAGGAACCGATGAGTTTCTTCAGGTCGTTCGCCACCTGCTCGCTGGTGAGCACGAATTCCAGGTGATAGCTCCGGTTAGGATTGGAAATGGTTCCGCATCCCAGGAACAGCCCCCGCAGATAGGCTTTCTTGCAGCATTTCTTGCTGACGATGGGCTGGTAGATTCCGTCGCTCAGATAGTCGTTTCCCTCTCGAATCAGCATCATGCCCGTTTCCCTCAGAATCTGAGAGCTCTTCTCATCCGGACTGATGGTGAGGGAATACCGATATCCGTTGCGCCCCGGCATCTGGGATTCTTCCATCTCCAGCCGGGCGTTGCTGCCGAAATACTCCTTAATCAGGGTTTTGTAATGCCGCGCAATGGCCGGGTTTTCCGTGGAGGCCACGATGATGAACCGGCCGCCCCCCGCCAGACGCAGGCTTCCCGATACCCGGAAAAAACCGGAAATCTCCGCCAGCATGTCGCATTTTTTTTCCACCTTAATTCGGGCGAGCTCCGCCTTCACATCTGCAGAAAATGACATTTATTTCTTATCTCCTTTTGCAATAAAATCAAGATCGCGATGGGTCACTGTCGTCCGGTATCCCTTCTCGCTGAAAATTCGGCCCAATTCGTTGGCCACCGCCACGGACCGATGGTGTCCGCCGGTGCAGCCCACGGCCACGTTCAGATGATACTTTCCTTCCTTAATGTAGCCCGGCACCAGATCCTCCACCAGGCCCACGAAATCCTTCAGGAATTTCTTCGTGATGTCAAACTTCAGGACGTAGGAAGAGACCTTCTTGTTGTTTCCGGTGAGCTTCCGAAGGCTCTTTACGTAATACGGGTTCGGGATGAACCGCATGTCGATCTGAATATCCGATTCGTTTGGAATTCCGTATTTGTAGCCGAAGGACGTGAGGTTGATGTTGAACACCGATCCGCTCTCTTCTCCCAGAATAATCCGGGAAAGCTGCAGGTTGAAATCCGACACCTTCATGTGGGTGGTGTCCAGGATGAAGTCCGCTTTATCCCGAACCTTCTGCAACATATTCTTCTCGTCCTCGATGACCTTTACCGTCGCTCTGCCGCCGGTCAGAGGGTGATTGCGCCGGGTTTCATTGTAGCGTTTCACAATGGTGTTGTCCGATGCTTCCACGTAGAGCAGGGTGCTGTCCACCCCTTCCATCTGGCGCAGGGTATCCACGCAGGTTTCCAGCTCATCGAAAAACTCGCCGCCCCGAATGTCCGCCACGAAGACCGCTTTCTCGATGGAATTGCTGCTCTGGAGGGACAGCTCCAGGAAATTCCGAATCAGCTGCGGCGGCATGTTGTCGATGCAATAATATCCCTGATCTTCAAACCAGTCTGCTGCACGGGTTTTTCCCGCACCGGACAGTCCCGAAATGATTACCACTTTCATTTTTAGCGCTCCTTAATATTTATAATTCTTCCAAAATCCAGTCCTGCTTCTTCCGCCCGTTCCAGCGCCGCTTCCACGCCGCCCACCTGGGAAGGTTTGTGGGCATCGCTGCTCACCACATAGGTGACATCGAAATTCATGGTCTGCCGAATTTCCTCTGCGGTCAGATGAGAATGGCGGCTGTTGATTTCCAGCCGGGTGCCCCGCGCTTCACAGGCTCTTCCAATTTCCTTCATATTAAAAGGTCCCTTATCTCCGGGATGGGTCAGAATCCGAATGGGATTCTCGTAGATGGCCCGAAGCGCCATTTCCGTGTTTCGATTCTCCAGCTGCTGCCGGCTTCCCGACGGATAAATTCCGGCGGAACAGATGGGGTTCCGAATCATATCCCCTTTGGGCACGCCGTGGTGATATCCGGCATTGATAAAATCAAATTTCTCAATGTCTTCCGGTGCGACATCCAGACCGTTTCCGGAATGAATAATGTTCGCTTCCACGCCCAATTGAATCTTCACTTCCGGATATTTTCTCGCCGCTTCCGCCACATCCCGGCGCATGTCCGGGAGGAGGGAAAGGTTCAGCCCGTAGAAAATATGTCCCGGTCCGTGATCCGTAATGCCGATTTCCTGAAGGCCCTTCGCTGCGGCTGCGGCCACGTTCTCCTCAATGGTTCCCTTGCCGTGGTAGTACACCAGCAGCCCTTTGGAATATCGGGTGTGGGTGTGATAATCCGCAATCAGCCGGTACCTTTCGGAAATCTCTCGGTTATTCATCTTCTTCACCGATAATCCGAACTTCCGGCTCCAGATGAATTCCGGAATCTTCATATACCTTCTTCTCTACCAGCTCCATCAGCTGCAGCACATCCGTCGCCGTGGCGCCGCCCTTGTTGATGATGAAACCGGAATGCTTCTCCGATACCTCTGCACCGCCGACGGAAACGCCCTTCAATCCGGATTCCTGAATCAGCGCTGCCGCGTATCCTTCCGCCGGACGCTTGAAGGTGCTTCCCGCACTCGGAAAATTCACCGGCTGCTTCTGCACCCGCTTTTCCGCCAGCTCTGCAATCCGTGCCTGAATGGTCTCGGCATCCTCCGGCTGCAGTTTCAATTCTACTTTTGTGACAATCTCACCGGTGCGCTGGAGACAGCTGTTCCGGTAGGCGAATTCCATCTCCGCCCCGGTGCGAACCGTTTCTTCCTTGCCGTCCGGCGACATCAGCCACACCCGGGTTACGATGTCCTTCATCTCGCCGCCGTAAGCGCCGGCATTCATGTAGATGGCACCGCCGATGCTGCCCGGAATTCCGCTGGCGAATTCCATTCCCGCCAGTCCGCTCTTCGCCGCCAGGGAGCTCACCGAGGAAAGCAGCTTTCCGCTTCCCGCAATCACCGTATCCCCCTGCACTTCGCAATCCTGAAATTCTCCTTCCAGATGAATGATCACCCCGCGATAACCGGAATCGCGGAACAACAGGTTGGAGCCGTTTCCGATCAGCATGTGGGGAACGCCCTCTTCCGTAAGAAACGAGAGCAGGCCGCTCAGCTCTTTCCGGTCGATGCAGTTCACATAATAATCCGCGCAGCCACCCACGCGGAAAGAAATGTGCTTCGCCATGGATTCGTTCTCCAGAATCCGGCTTTCCGGAATTCCCAGTTCCATAAAACTATTTCTGAGGTTTTTCATGATTCTTCAGTTCTTCCCTTTCTATGTCATATTTGCTGTAATCTTCGTATTTTCTCGTAGACTGCTCCTGGTTCTTCCGGCGAAGCCGATCGTTGGTATTCACGCTGATGTAGCGATATATCACCGCAAAAATCGGCACGCCCAAAGCCATTCCGAAGAATCCGAACAGGCCGCCGCCCACCAGCACCGCAATCAGCACCCAGAAGCTGTTCAGCCCGATGGCGGAGCCCACCACCTTCGGTCCGATGACGTTTCCGTCCAGCTGCTGAATGATCAGAATCATGATGACGAAATACAAACATTTCATCGGATCGTCCAGCAGAATGAGAATCGCCGACGGGATGGCGCCCAGGAACGGTCCGAAGAACGGAATCACATTGGTTACGCCCACAATCACGCTGATCAGCACCGGCATCGGCAGGTCGAACAGCAGCATGCACACGTAGGTCAAACATCCGATGATGCAGGCGTCGATAATTCTTCCCACGATGTATCCGATAAAAGTATCATTGATGATTTCGAAAAATTCATAGATTTTCTTCGAGGTGTACCGGCTGAATAGGGAGGTGGTCATCTTTCGACCGATGGCGAACAATTTCTCCTTATAGTTCAGAAGGTATACCGAAATCAGCAGTCCCACAATCACGTTGATGAAGGCATTAATCATGGCAATCAAGCTGTTGGAAACGGTTTCCGCCAGACCCTTGAAGTCGTTTTCCAAAAGATGGGTCTGAATCCACGCGATGATTTCACCCGTATCGGCTTTCGTGAAATTATCGATGCCCTTCACCAGAATCTGGTACCTGGCCAAATGAGTTCCGGCCCACTGATTCAAGTTGTTCATTTTCTCCGGCAGTGTGTTCACCAGGTCTACGATGCTGTTTACGATAGCCGGAAGAATAAAGGTGGAAATCAATACCACGATACCCGCCACAACGGCCATACAGATGACGGATGCCAGCACCCGGGCTTCCGTGAGCGCCCGCTGTGCCGCTGTTCTTTTGTGGCGCTTCGGTACTTTTGTATTGAAATACATCGAACCGAAGCTGTCCGTCAACAGTTTCCCGTCCTTGTACAGGAAATGGTAAAAACAGCGCACCAGTTTGTTATAGATTGGGCACATCAGAAAGGCCAATACGATGCCGATGTACACCGGGGAAAGGGTCTGATTGATGGTGGCGAACACCGCGTCGAAATGGGTACTTCGAATCAGGCGGTTCACCATCAACAGAACGCTCCCGGTAAAAATAATGGATATTGTTGTTTTCGAATATGGGTTATTCCATAGTTTTCGTAACATGTTTTTCCCCTTCGTTAATCGCTATTTGGACGATGTGCTGTTCTGGCTGGACAGGGTCATGATTCCACCCAGCATGGCATCCTTCAGATCGGAATTGGTGTCCACGTCGGTCTCCCAATCCCCGTCTTCGTTCTTCGTGCACTGGATGGAAACGGTTTTCTTGTAATCCTTCTTGGTCAGCGCATTCATCTTATTGAACATCATCTTGTAGATGTATTCGTTCAGGTCCGTTTTCGATGTGAGTTTGCCGGAATTGGCGTCCTTCACCACCTGCTGATACATCTCCTTGTAGGCAGTTCCGAAATTGTAGGTGGTAATCTGCACCTTTACCGTTGCGGCATCGCCATCCACCTTTTCATCCTTCACCTCGTAATCGAAGTCCTGAATCTTCTCCACCAGTTCCTTGTATTCCTTCTGATATTTCTTTGCCACATTCTTATCGCTGACCAGAGAGGAAAGCTCGGTCTTCATCTGCTCCTCTTTCACCTGCTGCATCTGTTTTTCCACCACCGCGGTCGGAGTGTTGGACCTTCCGCATGCACCCAAAGCCAGCACCATGGAGGCCATCAGCACGGCGATTGTAATTTTTCTAAATTTCTTCATTCTTATTTTCCCTCCGGGAGGCGTCTCCGCTCTCCGTCAAACACAGTGATGCCGGCACGATCCAGTGCAGCCAAATATACCGATGCGTATTTCCGAGACGTGTTCAGTGTATCTCGGAAGTCCGCCAGCACGAAAGAGCCCTCGGCTCCCGCCGTACGCGCAGCGGCCGCCACGCGGTTCCACCCCTCCTGCGAAATATTGTAGGACGGATCTACCTTCACCAGAACGCCCTCTTTATAAAGGCGGTCGAAAATGGCGTTGATGACTCTCTTGTCGGAATCCAGCGCGTAGATTTCATCGTTCTTCGGAATTTCAATTCCCGCATCTTTGTAGATTCCGGCAATGCGTTCCTTCAGCTTCTCCTGCTCCGGCGTCAACACCGCCTCGAAGCCCTGCATGGATACGGTTTTCCCGCAGTCTGTCAGCATGCCCAGATTCATCAGCCGGTGAACCGCACCCAGAATAATCTTGTCTTCCTGAATATGCCAGGTATCCCGAAGCCGGCTCTGCAGCTCCTGCTTCGGCATTCCCTCTGCCAGCGGATTGCTTTCGTGGTATTCCTGAAGCAGCTGAATCAGGCGATCCGTCATCATTTGGAATTTGGATGCCGCCAGAATCGTGCCATCCTCCAGCTCTACCAGTTTACCCTCTTCGATGCATCCTTCGATTTCCCGATCTCCGATTTCCGGAAGCATGCCCAGCTCCTGCAGCAGCAATTCTTTGGAATAGAACTTGTGTCCGCCGGTCTTCAGCACAAAAATATCCGAGATATTTCCGCTCTCCAGCATCTGGAATCCTTCCAGCACGTTCTCCCGGTTCCGCTTGTGCTTTTCCGGCACCGCGTCCAGAATCTGTCCGCCGCCGATGGTGATGATCGGCGAATAGAAGCGGATGATGAACCGGTCTCCCCGTCTCACCGCAATCGGTTCTTCCAGACGGAACTGCACGTATGCCTCTTCCCCGGCGGACAGCGCATCTCGGTCCATCAGGATGACCTTGGTCAGCACCTCTTTGCTTCCGCAATACAGGTGCACTCGGCTGTTGTTCAGCACCATGCGCTCGCTGCTGTCAAAAATCTTCAGCTTCACGTCCAGCATCCCGGTAACGGACACTGCGCCCTTCGCCGCGATGACGTCGCCCCGGCGGATGTCCTCTTTCCGCACCCCGCTCAGGTTGATTGCGGTCCGTTGTCCGGCTACCGCCTGCTCTACGTCGTTTCCATAGGTCTGAATTCCGCGAATCTTGGCCGGCGTCTCTTCCGGAAAAACATGAACCTCATCGTTCAGGGAACAGGTTCCGTCCATTAACGTTCCGGTTACCACCGTACCGAATCCGGATTTTGTAAAAACACGATCCACCGGAAGTCGAAACATTTCCGGCGCTTCGATCCGCTTGGATTCCCGGTCGCACTTGCGGATGATTTCTTCTTTTAGGAGATCGATATTCTCTCCGGACTTGGCGGAAACGGGAATCATCGGCTTTCCTTCTAAGAAGGAACCTTCCACGTAATCCCGGATGTCCTCCTGAACCAGTTCCAGCCATTCCTCGTCCACCATGTCCGTCTTCGTGATGGCGATGATTCCATCATCGATGCCCAGCGCCTGCAGTATTTCAAAGTGTTCCCGTGTCTGGGGCATAATGCCCTCGTCAGCCGCTACGACGAACAGGACGAAATCGATGCCGCCGATACCGGCCAGCATGTTCTTGATGAACTTCTCGTGGCCCGGAACGTCGATGACGCCGATATTGTATCCCGCATCGTTGGGAATGTGGGCAAACCCCAGTTCAATGGTAATGCCCCGCTTCTTCTCTTCCTCCAGCCGGTCGGTGTCGATGCCGGAAAGTGCCTTAATCAGGCGGGTTTTTCCGTGATCCACGTGGCCGGCGGTTCCGATAATTATGTTTTTCATCTATTACTCCATTCCTTCAAAGGCATCTGCAACGGTTTGAACTTCCTCTTCTCCGATGGTGCGGACGCAGAGGAGCAGCCGGTCGTCATGAATTCTTGCTACGATCGGCATGTCGTTCTCCCGAAGCTGTTTCTCCATGCTCGGCGTGGAGATGTCATCCGAAGAAACGGCCACGCCGAATCCCGGCAGGTACACCATCGGTGCGGAGCCGCCGCCGATCTGATCCTGTACCGGAATCACTTCCGCATGCACCCGATTGTTCTTTGCTGCAATTGCCTCGGCCAACTTGTTCGCTCTTCGCTCCATGGAATCTGCCGGTTCCGTAATCATGTGGAGAATCGGAATATCTCTCATGGCCTTTTCCGTGTCTCTGTATTTCTTCAAGGTTTCTTCCATTGCGGCGAAAGTCATCTTGTCCACCCGAAGCGCCCGGGCCAGCGGATGTTTCTTCATCTTCTCGATATATTTCTTTTTGCCCACGATGATGCCCCCCTGAGGACCGCCCAGCAGCTTATCGCCGCTGAACAGCATCACGTCGATGCCGGTGTTCAGGGATGCGGGAACATTCGGCTCGTCCAGGCCGTATTTCTGAAGGTCTACCATCAGTCCGTTGCCCATGTCAAAGATGACCGGCAAGTCGTGTTCCTTTCCGATTGCCACCAGATCCTCCAGGGATGCTTCTTCCGTAAAACCCATAATCCGGTAGTTGCTGGTGTGAACCTTCATCAACGCGCCGGTCTTCTCCGGATTGATGGCATTGACATAATCCGAAGGTTTTGTCTTGTTGGTGGTACCGATATCCCGCAAAGTAGCCCCGCTCTGTTCCATAATATCCGGAATTCGGAAGGCGCCGCCGATTTCCACCAGCTCCCCTCGGGACACGATTACTTCCTTGCCCTCTGCCATTGCCGACAAAACAATCATGGTGGCAGAGGCGTTGTTGTTCACCAGCATGGCATCCTCTGCTCCGGTAAGTTCGCAGATCAGCTTGGACACAATATTGTGACGAGAGCCACGTTTGCCGGCTTCCACGTCGTATTCCAGATTAGAGTATCCTTTGGATACCGCCGCCACGTTTTCCACCGCTTCCTTGCAAAGAGGCGCTCTGCCCAGATTGGTGTGAAGAATCGTTCCCGTAGCGTTGATTACCGGATACAGATTGTTGCAGTCCTCCTGCTCCATGTATGCGATTACCCGGTTGGCCACTGCCTCGATATCCATCCGTTGGATATCGAATTCTTCCAGCTCTTCCGGGGTCATTTTCAGAATTTCGTTTCTCAAATCCTGAATGACGCTGCGCGCCGCTTCCGTAACGACGGTGCGGCCGGCGCCGGCGAAAAGAAGTTCCAGCCCACCGGCCTTCAGCACTTCATCTATCTTCGGAATTCGTCTGAGAATTTCATTTTTTTTCATAAAGGTCTCCTCGTTTTTTACACACAATTTCAACCTATATAATACCACAAAGAAGGGGGCATTGCCACAGGGAAGCGCGGGCCGGGATTGTTCCTGCCTTCGCCTTTCTCGAGGGTTTTCTGCGGTTCTTTTCAGGGATGGGGAAAAGCGGACGGAACGCTAGTTGAAGTGATTGAGTTCTAATTGTATTGTGCGTTATTTGTGCACGCAGTCTCATGTGCCTAGAATTTCAAAGACGATTCACGTTTTTTGACCGGAAACCAGAAATAAGCGTGAACTCATTTTAGCGATTTTGCAGAATTCTAATTTTGAAGCAGCGGATTACGACCTTGCGTTCACGCTGAATTGGTAATTCCACCCATAAAAGCGTGAACTGTTCTCCAGAAGATGGTTTGCTTCCACGACATCCCCTGACGAAATTTGATGTGGCCGGAAAATCGTTCACGCTAATCGGCCCTAATTTCAAAATTAGCGTGAACTCGATCCGAAATTCTAGGCATATTAAATTATCATCATCAGCAAAGCTCTAATTCCCTGATGTTCCTTGCCGGGGCGGCTCCCGCTCTTTCATTCGCAGATGAAACGAGAGAAAGCGGTAGTCAAATCCTCCGGAAGAACCGACAGCCCAGTGTTCGCAGTTGGCTACGGATTGCTCGGAAAACCTGTTCTTTTGTCAAAAAATGCGCATTAGAAAACCGCCCGTAGGCGGCTTGTTGTAATTAATGACTATCCAGGTACTCTCTGACCTTTAGCATGTACCGGTTATCATTCAGATATTCAATTTCTTTCGGAGTAATGTAATCCGCATAGCTTTCCGGCAAATCCCCGATGATATCCATCAGCTTGTCACTGTCCACATCTTCGCCGTTTTTCAGGCATGCGTACAAGTACTTTAAAATTTTGCATACGATTACATGATAATCGTTCTTTACCATTTTAGTTTTCTCTTTACTATGTAAATGTGAAACTCACTTCGTCATTATTTTAAATACTCTTTTTCAATATCAAACCCCAATCCCAACGCTTCGACATCATATCCCGCGCATGCACCTTTTATAATGGTTAATGCTTCCATATACCCTAACAATTCTCCAAATTCCACTTCATTTAAAACTTCTTTACTCTTCAGCTCATCCGCATTTTCCTTGATGTTTTCAATTATCTCTTTCATTATGTCTTTATTCATTTCATTTAAACCTTTCTACATACACAACAGATTCAATCTAGGCTTGTTCAGCATTTCGCTTCATATCCTTTTTCCATTTCTTAATATAATAAGACCATTTTTTCTTTCCCGTTTTCTTGCTATATCTACAACTTCTTCTATGGTCACATAAATTTATAACATTCTAGTATTTTACCAACGCTATGTCCACCAGTATTTACTCTGCTGATTTTATCAACAATATTTTTCCCTATCGCTATTATCTCCATTTTTTTACGTTGTTGGATTTCACTTTTTGATGAAATCATCATATGCTCCAAACAGTTCATCCAGTAAGCTGTCACAATCATGTGTGATGTGATACTTTCCCATGTCTTCCCCTCTGCATTTCGCTGATTCTTGAATGAAAGATACAAGCTATAGCTTGACAGAATTAAAGATACAATACCCAGTGCAATCGCTAATGTTCTCATGTTCCCGTTTGAGTGATGAGATTTTGCAGTAGTGAGCCTTGAGGCTCACTTGCATTATCCGTTCTTCAGTGCACAATTAAGTTAATCAGGGAAGTGATTAAACTTATTAGAACAGTGATTCGGTCTAGTCGAGGAGCCGGATTGCTGTTCTCTCCTGAATTGAAAAAGTAAGTTCTGCTTTTGTTATGGCAGCACTGGATTTTAAATTTGCAAATCCAGACAAGAAGTTACTTTTGCAAAACAGTTGCGCTGTCTTTTTCATTTGATGGAAGTGGATAGTAGTCGTAGCAGC
>NZ_JAQXUZ010000021.1:0-188971 GCF_029224645.1 Mogibacterium kristiansenii | reverse complement strand
AAAAGACTTTTCGAAACTGCAGATTGCTTTTACAAGTAATCTTGGAACGAATGCCGGAGTTATGGCAGCAAATGGACTGGGCTATCCGGTATCCATCGAAGGTGCTGCAAAGTATTGGCGGGAGGATATTCTTGTACAGCGAAGAATTTCTCCTGAAATCACAACAAGTACTGTGATTGCCTGGAGACGAAACATTCCATATTCTTTGGCAGTCCGTAAAATGATTGAGGAGATTAATGCTTTTCGGGCATAAAACAAAATTCAATATAAGCATTAGACATAATGAAACGAAGAGTTTAATATAGATGTGTAAGATGAATGTAAATCTTATACATCTATTTTTTTGTGAAAAATACGTATAGAAAAGGGCTTTTTATTATGAGTAAAAAACTAGTGGCATTTTTCAGTGCAAGCGGAACAACAAAAAAAGTAGCACAGATGATTGCAGAGGAAGTAAAAGCGGATTTGTTTGAGATTGAGCCGAAAGTTCCATATACAAAGCCTGATCTTGACTGGATGAATAAAAAATCCAGAAGCAGTGTAGAAATGAAGCCAGGTGACTGCATCAATATTCCTACAGGTGTTAAGCACTGGCATGGAGCCGCACCGGATGAATGGTTTTCACATCTGGCAATAGAAGTTCCGGGCGAAAATAGTTCCAATGAATGGCTTGAACCGGTAAGTGATGAAGAATATAGAAAACTAAAATAAGATCAAAGGTTGCCGCAGAGCATAAGACTTATGAGGAAGCGATGGCAGGAATCAATGAGACGCTTGAAAAGATGGGACTGGATTATCTTGATATGATGATTATTCACAGTCCGCAGCCGTGGGCAAAGGTTAATCAGTGCGAAGATGGATATGTAGAGGGAAATCGCGCGGCATGGAAAGCTCTTGAGGATGCTTATGAGGCAGGAAAACTTAAGGCAATCGGAATTTCCAATTTCCAGATTGAAGATATTGCAAGTCTTCTTGAAACAGCAAAGATTAAGCCAATGGTAAATCAGATTCTTCTCCATATCAGCAATACGCCGATGGAGTTAGTAGAATATTGCCGAAAGAATAATATTGTCGTGGAAGCATACTCACCAATTGCACATGGTGAAATATTAAATCAACCGGAGATAACTGCGATTGCAAAGAAGTATGGCGTGACTGTTCCACAGCTCTGCATTAAATATACGCTTCAGCTAGGTGCAGTTTCTCTGCCAAAAACAAGTAATCCTGAACATATGAAGAGTAATGCAGAACTGGATTTTGAGATTATTACTGAAGACATGGAACTGTTAAAGAATTTTAAGAAAATTAAAAGCTATGGTGACAGTGGAGTTTTCCCTGTTTATGGTGGAAAGATGTAAGGAAAATATGTTCGATACTCTTTGGTGTTGGTGATGGAATAAGAATTCCGTCATCAGCACCATTTTTAAAAAAAATAGAGACATGACGTCCATTTTCACGTAGAATAAAAAGTAAGTTTACACCTTTTTGGAGCAGGAAAAACCAAGAAATGCGAGGTTATGCAACAATGATAAAAATACTATTCATCTGCCACGGCAACATTTGCCGAAGCACAATGGCGCAGAGCGTGATGCAGTATCTGGTGAATCGACAGGGAAGTTCCGCCGCGTTTCAGATTGATTCCGCGGCCACCAGCCGGGAAGAAATCGGCAATCCGGTGCATCCCGGGACGGTGCGGAAGCTACAGAAAGAGAATATTCCGGTCATTCCGCACCGGGCAGTACAGATGAAGGCGTCGGACTACGAGGAATACGATTATCTGATCGGCATGGATTCCGCCAACCTGCGAAACATGAGGCGCATTGTCGGCGGCGATCCGGAGAAAAAAATGTTTCTTTTATTGGAGTTTGCCGGTGAAAAGGGCGATATCGCCGATCCGTGGTATACCGGGAATTATGAAGATACGTATCGGGATGTGCGCCGGGGGTGCGAAGGACTCTTGGAACATCTCTTGAAGGAAGAGGAGGTTTGAAATGAGCTGCACGACCATTGAACTGAATCGAAAAGCAGTCACCGGACTGGAAGAAATCGGAAAGAAGATACAGGTTTCCATGACGCTGATGCGGATGGGATTTGAGGTCACCGACGGAGAAGACAGTTCTGCGTACTAGGAGCAAGCGATGAAAGAGGATCCAACCGATGTAAGAGAAGAGTGCTCCGTTCACTCTTTTTCTTTAACCAAATTTCAATAATTAGTCTCATCTTACACAAATTAGTTGACACTAACCACTTACCATGCTATCCTTTAGTTAACCGAGCCTAACCGATGAGCATCCAACCTCATCTACTCGGTGAACGTTATCATCTTGAAAGTTATTTTTACAAGGAGGAAAGCACAATTGAAGAAAAAAAGGGATCAATTGACCGCGTTCTTGTTGTCGGCGCTGCTGCTGATTACGGGAAGTGCGGTGGGGACGACGTCCGCGTGGGCGGATGAAAAATCTCCGCCGTCAAGCATTGCCCGGTGCGAACAAGCCGGCATCAGCAAGGGATTCGCCATTACTTTTAACGCAGAGGATGAGAGTTGGTTCAACGCCATTTCGTCCGTAAAGGTTTTCGGCACGGGGTACAAGAAGGTGACCAGCTCCTGGGATTTCGATGACCGGGGAGAGAACTATCGGGTGCTGCCGACGGATAAGCAGGTTTTGATTGGGGAAGCATTTTCCGACACCACGGCAACCTGCGTCATTTCGGCCAACGGGTACAGCGACCTGAAGCTGACCTTGAACAAATCCAAGCACACCGCGTCGATTGCCGAAGACGAGACAGAGAAGACATATAAGGTTACTGCGGAGGCAGCAGAAAACGGTACGGTGAGCGTGGACAAAACCACGGCGAAAGAAGGCGAAACGGTGACCATTACGGCAAATCCGGCGAACGGATACGTGCTGAAGTCCCTTTCGGCAGCGGACAGCAACGGAAAGGCGATTACCGTCACCAATTCGACCTTCCAAATGCCGGCATCCGATGTGACGATAAGTGCATCCTTTGAAAAGAAGCCGGAGGAGGGTGAAAAGGAAATCGACCCGAAGGATGTTTCTGTGAAAGTGGATTCCTTCAACGGCTTGTGGCAGTTATCTTTCGGGGATTCGAAGTATCCGGATGCCATCACGAAGGTTTCCGTCAACGGAACGGATTGGGAAGCCTATAGCTTTACGCCGTCCACGGGTGGAAAATATCGCGTTCGAGACGGTGTATTGGAATTTGCGCAGAAGAGCTACAGTCAGACCGCGGCGCTGAAGAGCGGCGACGTGATTTCCATCACGGCGAAAGGGTACAAAACCTTGACCTTTAAGGTTTCCATCGATAACGGCAAGCTTACCGTTTCTCAGGGGACCAATCCGGGCGATGACATGCAGCTGCACGTTCGGCTGGTGGGCAGCTTTGAATCCGCTTTGGTGAACCAGAAGGGGTACGATGCCATCAGCGGCGCATCCACCAACGTTACCCAGAACAAGAACAGCAATGCCAGCGTTGAGGTGGCACTGGTAAAAACAGGTACGGATCCGGTAGACAGCGACTGGAAGCTCCTGAGCGAAAGTGACATCCGCGTAAAATCCAAAGGGTCTTCCGTCAATATCGTAAATCATGACGATCCTGCGAAGGGAAATGATTCCGGAATGGCCGGCGTCTATTCCGTTCACGACGGTTCCGTCACACTGGCCGGCACGCCTGCAAAGGCCGGAACTTACGATATCAGCGTGACCATCACCGATGAACTGGGGCGGAAAGCCACCGGCAACGCACTGACCTTCCGTATATTCAGCGGAGAGGAGATGCTGGAAAATCAGCTGGTGCTTGCCAACTGCACCAAGACGTCCGATGGAAAATATATGTACGACATGGAGCCGTGGGCCATTAAGAACTTCACTTTGGATCCGAACAATGAAACCGTTGTGGTTCCGGAAGATTTGAAAGCGTGGTACGGATCTCATACCAGCGGTACATACGGAAAACTGGGATATGCTATTCCGGAAGGCACCATGCAGACCCAGACGCTTATTTTGCCGAAGGGCTGCAACCTGACGCTGGTGAATATGGACATTCTTAGCAGCGTGAAAATCCTTGTGCAGGATGGGGCGAAGCTGACCTTACG
Organism: Mogibacterium kristiansenii; assembly: GCF_029224645.1. Taxonomy (NCBI): domain Bacteria; kingdom Bacillati; phylum Bacillota; class Clostridia; order Peptostreptococcales; family Anaerovoracaceae; genus Mogibacterium; species Mogibacterium kristiansenii. The sequence continues at coordinate 184,857 of NZ_JAQXUZ010000021.1, read as the reverse complement.
GGATTCCGTGGTGCAAGGGGCGGTAGAGGTGGAGAACGGCGGAACATTCTCCATGAATTACAACGATTACGGCGGCGGAGAGTTCCTGAACGGCGCATCCATCAACGGAAAGCTGATTCTAAAGGATGGATCCACGCTGGAAAATGCAAAGATCTATTCCAACACCAACAACATCGCCAACGGCTCGGAAGCTCGTCGCAACACGGATCCGGTGGTTGTGGTGAACGGAAATGTTACATTGAAAGGAAAGGTGTTCCTGCGAGGCGATGAAGCGCCGACCGGTACAGACCCGGCGACGGGAAAGAGTTATACCGGTCAGACCGGAATGCAGGTGAACGGAACGCTGAATCTGGATAAAGATGCCGTACTTGCGGTCTACGGCGGCGGAAAGGATGCCACCACTTCCAATGGCGGTTCGGCAATTATTCTGAACGGCGGCACGATCACCGGAGAAGGAAAGCTGATCGCCGTTGGCGGAGACGGCCATTTCGGCGAAGGCGGAAATGCGGTGAGCGGAAACGGTACGATTTCCGTGACCGATGCGTACCTGGAAGGTGGTGCTTCGGTTTCCAAATCCGGAACTCCGGGAAAAGCCTTGGGCGACGGGATCAAGCTGGCCGGTACCACGAATCGAAATTTGATTGACGGTTCCACCGGAAGCGGAATCGATTACGATAACGACACCTACTGGAGGGATATTCTCAGCGTGCCGAATCTGGATCTTTATCCGGTGGAAAAAAATGCACCGGGAGAGCAGCCGGGCGGTGATACAGAAAATCCGGAAAAGCCGGGAAATGGCACCGATAAACCGGAGAAACCATCCACGCCGGCAAAACCATCCGATAGCGGTTCTGCCACACCAAAGCCGCAAGGCCCGGTAAACCCGGGAGACAACGGTTCTTCCGGCACCGGCAACCACAAGAACAAAAACAAGAACAGCAAGCAGTCCTCTGTGGAGACAGGGGATGAGTCCCACACCATTCTGTGGGCGACCGCCATGCTGGCTGCACTGGCAGGAGTGGGTACCATTACTCTGCGCCGCAGACAGAAAAAGCAGAACTAGAATGAAGATCCAGACATATTAAAGTTGCCGTGCGAGAAATTCTCTAGTTTGAAGCTTGCAAAATAAAAAAGCAGCGACCATCGCACTGAGGTGATGGCGCTGCTTTTTCGTAAGCTATTGAATCATCTTTAAGAAGTATTCGTGAATCCGAGTATCCTCCGTCATTTCCGGATGAAAAGACAGGCCGAGCTGGTTGCCGTACCGTACGGCGACAATGTGGTCGTCCACGGTGGCCAGAACTTCTACATCGGAATCGTCCACGGATTCGATGTACGGCGCTCGAATGAATACCATCGGAAATTTGCCGATGCCCTTGACCGGCTGATCCGTGATGAAGCTGCCCAGCTGTCTTCCGTATGCGTTTCGCCGAACCGTAACGGGAAGGGTGGCCAGATGGGTTACCGGATCGTTGTAAAGGGTCTGCGCCAGAAGAATCATTCCCGCGCAGGTGGCCAATACCGGAAGTCCTTCCCGGATACAGGTCTGAATTTCCCCGAACATATTCAGCTTGTGGAGTAGCTTTCCCTGAACCGTACTTTCGCCCCCCGGAAGAACAATTCCCTGAATACCTTCCAGGTCGGCTTTCTGTCGAATCTCCACGCACTCGGCGCCCAGAGATTCCAGCATTTTGCGGTGTTCGATGAAAGCACCCTGTACTGCAAGTACACCGATTTTCATCCTATTTACCTCTCTCTTCCATGATGATGGCAATTTCACTTGGGTTGATGCCGACCATCGCTTCGCCAAGATCTTCGGAAAGCTCTGCAATCAGTTTCGCGTCGGTGTAGTTGGTCACCGCCTGAACGATAGCGGAAGCTCTTTTTGCCGGGTTGCCGGACTTGAAAATGCCGGAACCAACGAATACGCCTTCCGCACCCAGCTGCATCATCAGGGCTGCGTCTGCCGGAGTCGCCACACCGCCGGCTGCAAAATTCACTACCGGAAGCTTGCCGTTGTCGTGTACGTATTTTACCAGCTCGTAAGGAACCTGAAGCTGCTTTGCTTCTTCAAAGAGCTCGTCTTCCCGCATGGAAACCACTTTGCGGATTTCCGCATTCATCTTTCTCATATGACGAACGGCCTGAACCACGTCGCCGGTTCCCGGTTCACCCTTGGTACGAATCATGGAAGCACCTTCATTGATTCTTCTCAGGGCCTCGCCCAGATCTCTTGCGCCGCATACGAACGGAACCTTGAAATCTCTCTTGTTGATGTGGTAAATATCATCGGCAGGGGACAGCACTTCCGACTCATCGATGTAGTCGATTTCGATGGCTTCCAGAAGCTGCGCCTCTACAAAATGACCGATTCTGCACTTCGCCATAACCGGAATGCTGACCGCTTCCTGAATGCCCTTGATCATCTTCGGATCGCTCATTCTGGATACACCGCCGGCTGCACGAATATCTGCCGGAATCCTCTCCAGCGCCATTACCGCACACGCCCCCGCTTCCTCTGCAATCTTTGCCTGTTCCGGTGTTGTAACGTCCATGATGACTCCGCCCTTCAGCATCTGAGCCAAACCCTTGTTCAGTTCATACTGTTTATTATCCATTGTTGAATGTACCTCCTTGAATTTAACTGGTTATAATAGTACAATCAAACTGGTAATAAATAAATAATCAAAACATTTATATTTTTCATTCCAGATAGGGGAGGAGCGATGCTGACCTACGTCTTTGAGCATAACGGAAAACCGCTGTACGAGCAGGTGTACGACAACATAAAGGCGGACATTGTGGCCGGAAGACTGCGTCCCGGGGAGAAACTCCCGTCGAAACGTTCTTTTGCCGGTAACAACGGGATTAGTACCATAACGATTCAGAATGCATATGACCAGTTGATCGGCGAGGGTTACATTTACTCCATCCCGAAGAAAGGCTATTACGTCTCCGACATCTTGGAGATGAACCGCATTCCCCGGGAAAGCCGGGTTTCCTATGATATCGAGATTCCCAAAGACCGGGAGTCCTACGATGTGGACCTGTCCAGCAACGCGGTGAATCCCGATACATTTCCTTTTTCGATATGGGCCCGAATGTCCCGAGAGACCATCTCTTCCCAAAAAAAAGAATTGATGGAGGTTTCGCCTACCGGGGGAATCCGGGCATTGCGTTCGGCCATCGCGGACTATCTCCGTTCCTTTCGGGGGATGTTGGTGGATCCGGATCAGATTGTCATCGGTGCCGGAACGGAGTACCTGTACAGCCTGCTGATACAGCTGATTGGCAGCGACCGAGAGTACTGTATCGAGAACCCGGGATACAAAATTCTGGCGAACATCTACCGGCAGCACCGCATTGACTGCAAGTACATTTCCATGGATGAGCATGGCATTCGCATACCGGAACTGCACCAATCGGGAGCAGATATCGTCCATATCAGTCCGAACCATCATTTTCCCAGCGGCATCACCATGCCGGCCAGCCGGCGATACGAGGTGCTGGCCTGGGCCAATGAAAAACCGGGAAGGTACATCATCGAGGACGATTACGACAGCGAATTCCGGCCCAACGGAAAACCGCTGCCCACGCTGTTCAGCATTGATGCCTGCGAACGGGTCATCTACATGAATACGTTTTCCAAGTCCCTGACGCCCACCATTCGAATCAGCTACATGATTCTTCCGGTACATCTGGCCAACCGATTCTACAGCCAGCTGTCCTTCTACGCTTGTACGGTATCGACCTTTGAGCAGTATACGCTGGCGGCGTTTATCCGAAACGGATACTTTGAGAAGCACATCAACCGGATGCGGTTGTATTACAGTCGGCAGCGGAAGCGGCTGATCGAGTCCATCGAGAAAAGCCCGATTCGGGAGCATTGCCGGATTATCGAGAACCAGTCCGGACTTCATTTTCGGATTCGATTGGATACGGAGCTTTCCGATGAGGCGGTGAGTCGGGCACTGGCGGAGAAGGGGATTAAAATCCAGGCCATCTCGGAATACTATCTCACGGATGAAAAGCCGGACGCCCATGATTTTATCATCAACTATTCCGATGTGGACGTGAAGGCCATGCCGGCGGTGTGGGAGACGATGAACCTGATTTTGGGCGGCGAGAATAAATAGAGAAAAAAGATTGGAGGAATATTATGCCTGAATTTAAAGTGCATTCCGATTTCGACCTTACCGGGGATCAGCCCCAGGCGGTGGATCATATTGTGGACAGCATTCTGGCCGGGAATCGGCACCAGACCCTGATGGGAGTCACCGGTTCCGGAAAGACGTTCACCATGGCGAAGATCATCGAGAAGATTCAGAAGCCAACGCTGATTATTTCTCACAACAAAACCCTGGCGGCGCAGCTCCACGGCGAGATGAAGGAGTTTTTTCCGGAGAATGCGGTGGAATACTTCGTTTCCTACTACGATTACTATCAGCCGGAGGCGTACGTGCCGTCCACGGATACCTATATCGAGAAGGATGCGGATATCAACGACGAAATCGATAAGCTGCGGCACTCCGCTACGGCGGCCCTGCTGGAGCGGCCGGATACCATTGTGGTGGCCAGCGTGTCCTGCATCTATGGCTTGGGAAGCCCGAATTCCTACCGGAATCAGCTGCTGTCCCTGCGGCCGGGCATGGAGATGGATCGGACGGACATGATTCGGAAGCTGGTGGATATGCAGTACAATCGGAACGATATGGATTTTCACCGAGGCACCTTCCGAGCACGGGGAGACATTATCGATATCTATCCAGCCGGCGGCGAAGAGGCGGTCCGGGTGGAGATGTTCGGCGATGAAATCGATTCCATTAAGGAGATGAACCCGGTGACTGGGGAGATTACCGGCGTGCGGAACCACATTTCCATTTTCCCGGCGTCGCATTACGTCACCAACGGGGATGACATGAAGCTGGTGGCCAAATCCATCAAAGCGGAGCTGAAAGAGCGGCTGCAATGGTTCCGGGATAACGGAAAACTGCTGGAGGCGCAGCGCTTGGAGCAGCGCACCAACTACGATATCGAGATGATGATGGAAATCGGCACCTGCAAAGGAATCGAGAATTACTCCCGCCACCTGAATTTCCTAGAGCCGGGGGAGCGGCCGTATACCTTGCTGGACTATTTTCCGGAGGGGGATTTTCTCACCATTATCGACGAGTCTCACGCCATGCTGCCTCAGCTTCGGGCCATGTACAACGGCGACCGGGCCCGGAAACAATCTCTGGTGGAGTACGGTTTCCGGCTGCCGTCTGCGCTGGACAACCGGCCGCTGAAGTTCGAGGAATTTGAGAAGATGGTGGACCAGACGGTATACGTCAGTGCTACTCCGGCCCGGTTCGAGCTGGAGCATTCCGGCGGCGTAACGGCAGAGCAGGTGATTCGTCCGACGGGACTTCTGGATCCGGAAATCGACGTGCGGCCGACGGAAGGGCAGATTGACGACCTTCTGAGCGAAATCTACAAAACCACGGATGCCGGGGAGCGGGTGCTGATCACCACCTTGACCAAGCGGATGGCCGAGGATCTGTCCAAGTACCTGGAGAATCAAGGCATTCGGGTGCGGTACCTCCACTCCGACATCGATAACTTCGAGCGACTGGAAATCATCCGGGATCTGCGCCTGGGTAAATTCGATGTTCTGGTAGGCATCAACCTCCTCCGTGAAGGATTGGATCTTCCGGAGGTTTCATTGGTGGCCATCCTGGATGCGGACAAAGAGGGATTCCTCCGTACGGAAACCTCCTTAATGCAGACAGTGGGCCGTGCCGCCCGGAATTCCCACGGCCGGGTCATCATGTATGCAGATCGAATTTCCAAAGCCATGCGGTATACCATCGACGAATCCAAACGCCGTCGGGAGATTCAGAGTGCGTACAACGAGGAACACGGCATCGTGCCGAAGACCATCGTAAAACCAATTCGCGACATTGCTACAGCGACCGAGGCATACAACCCGGAAAACGAGTTCAAGAATCCGAAGGAGATGACGGCCAAGGAGCTGAAGGAAACCATCAAGAAGATGGAAAAAGAAATGAAGCAGGCCGCAAAGGACCTGCAATTCGAGCGGGCAGCGGAGCTGCGAGATCTACTGTTCGAGCTGCGAAGCAGCAAGCGGGTATAATGAAAAAAGCAGGGCTTCCAATTGGGAAGAAATGCTTTTTTCTATGAAGTTCTCGGACTTGGTGCACGAAAGACAGGAAACCATTGATTTTCCGTTTGCTTTGCACCAAGTCCGGAGCCCGATTCGGCGCCGTTTACAAAAAGACTTGGTGCACGAAAGCCCGGAACCCCTTAATTTTCCGTTGGCCTTGCACCAAGTCCGAGACCCAATTAGGCGCTATTCCGCAAAAGCCCGGAGCAAAACCTTCAGCGCCTGCTTCAAATGTTCTTCCGTAACGGTGAGCGGCGGGAGCAGGCGCACCTTTTCCCCCGCAGGACCGGCGGTGATGCACAGGACACCGTTTTCCAGGCATTCATTGACGATGTCAGATGCTTTTTTGGAAGCCGGTGTGATGGCAATCATCAGGCCCAGACCTTCTACTGCCGCAACACCCGGAGCATCTCGGAACGCCTCGAAGACCATGGCGGATTTTCTTTTTACCGAATCCAGAAAACCCTCGTTCAGCCGCTCCACGATGCTCAGTGCGCCGGCGCAGGCTACCGGGTTTCCGCCGAAGGTGGTGCCGTGAGTTCCCGGAACCAGGGCGTTTTTGGTTTTCTCATTGAACATGCAGATACCGATAGGGAGACCACCGCCGATGCCCTTAGCAATGGTGACGATGTCCGGCCGGAGCCCAAGCTGCTCGTAGGAATAGAGGGTGCCGGTGCGGCCGTTGCCCGCTTGGACCTCGTCGCAGATGAGGAGGATATCCTTCTCGCGGCACAGTTTCGTCAGCGCATCGGCAAATTCCTGAGTCATCACGTTGACGCCGCCTTCTCCCTGAACGCATTCCACGATGATGGCCGCGGTGCGGTTTGCATCCACCAGGGATTCCACGCTTTCCGAATCATTGAACTCTGCGTATTTGAAACCCGGAACCAGCGGCTCGAAGCCTTCGTGGTAGTGCGGATTTCCGGTGGCGGAGAGGGCGCCGTAGCTCCGGCCGTGAAAACTGTTTTTCATGGAGATAATTTCATAGCAGTCCGGCCCTTTGTGCAGGTGCTGATAACGGCGAGCGGCTTTCAGCGCGCATTCGTTGGCCTCGCCGCCGGAGTTAGTGAAGAACATGTTCGTCATGCCGGTGCGCCGGGCCAGAAACTCGGCGAGTTTGACGCAGGGCTCCGTGTAATAGAGATTGGAGGTGTGCTGAACTTTGTGGAGCTGCTCCTCCACCGCATTGATCCAGTCCGAATCGCAGAAACCGAAGGAGTTGGTGCCGTACCCCGACTCCAAATCGATGTACTTCTTGCCGTTCTCGTCGTAGGCGATGTCGTTGCTGCCCCAGGTGATAGTTACCGGAAACCGATTGTAAGTGCCGGTGATGTATTGATGGTCTAACTCTTTAATATCTTTCATATTAATAAACCCCTTTCTATATGAATTCTCTCCCAAAAACAATTTAGGCTATTTGCGATAGTTACCGTTCAGTTTGATGTAGTCGTAGGTGATATCGCAGCCCCAGCAGGTGGCGGAAGCATTTCCGTTATCGATGGTGATGCGAATTACAATTTCATCTTCTCCCAGAATTTCCGAGGCGTATTCTTCATCAATGTCCACGCCCACGCCGTTCCGGCATACCGTGATTTCGCCGACTTCCGATAAGAAATCATTCGTACGTGTTCCGGATTAAAAGGAATATTGGAATATCCCATGGCACCATAATCCGTCCCCAGTTGGCGTCGTTGGCGAAAACGGCGGTTTTGGTGAGGGTGGTTCCTATGTTGGGATGCACCATTCCGGAACCCTTGGAGATGCCGCCCAGCGTGATGGTGCGGCCTTGACGCGATTGGTGGTATACAGACCGGCACTGACGCAGTCTGCATTTCGGTCGCTGAGAATAATGGCCAGATCGTTTTCTTTTTATTCGGACGAACGCCGCAGTGGGTCGCTCCGGCGGTAAAGCCGGTGGGGGGCACAAATTCCTCCCGAAATGTATTTCAATTTCATTATCGCTCACCTCCCAGCACCAGCCCGGTAGTTTCCGGAGCGCCCATCATCAGATTCAGATTCTGAATGGCGGAACCGGAAGCACCTTTTCCCAGGTTATCGAAACGAGCCACCAGCAGCATGCGGTCCGGATTCCCGTAAAGTGACAACTCCATGTCATCCCGTCCGCTCATGGTGTTGGCAGAAACAAAGCCGTTTTCATCTGCATCTTCCTTATAATACACCAGCGGACCGGTGTAGAATTCCCGGTACGCATTTCGGATGTCCTCCATGGTGCCGTGAATGTCAGACCCGAAGAGGGGGATGATGGTTTCCATTCCGCAGTAATAGTCAGATACAATCGGGCAGAAAATCGGGGCGCACTCTAAACCGTTCAGGGCAGCGATTTCCGGGAGGTGCTTGTGCTGTTGAGACAAGCCGTACATCCGCGGAGCATCCATCAGTGCATCTCGGCAGTCGCTTTCGTATTCGCCAATCATCTTTTTACCGCCGCCGGAATAGCCGGTGATGCTGAAACATTGAAGCTTTTGCGCCGGAGAGAGAATCCCGTTTCGAATCAGCGGATAGATTAAGGCATTGACGCCGCTGGCATGACAGCCCGGATTGGCCACCAGGGGTGCCGCTTCGATGGTTTCGGTACCGCTGATTTCCGGAAAACCGTAGACCCATCCTTCCGCCGTGCGGTGGGCGGTGGAGGCATCGATTACGCGGGTGTGACAGGCTTCAGCCTTGGGCGCCGCTTCTTTGGCGGCGGCATCCGGCAGGCACATAAAAACAAAATCCGCTTCTTCATAGGCCTTCCGCCGTGCCGATTCATTGTGACAATCTTCGTATGGAATCACAAACAGTTCCAAATCCGTTCGGCTCTGCAGCCGCTGATGAATTCGCAGTCCGGTGGTTCCGTAACTGCCGTCGATAAATACTTTTGTCATCTCTAGTATACCTTCCTTTATAAATCCTCATGCAGGGAACAGCATCATCCCGGATTGTGTTCCGCATTATGATAAAGTGCGCAAAAAAACGAGTAAATAAAAATACAGAAATATAAATAAATATGCAGCTATTATCTCTCTTTTGTGGAAATAAGTCAAGGGGGAAAAGCGTCGAAATACTTGAATTTAAAGGAATATAGAGTATATTTTAAAGAACAATCAAATAAAAAAATACAATGTTAAGAAAGTTACAAACATTCATGGATACAATGCCTGCAATGCGGAAACTGCATGTGAACCAAAAAGGACTTGTATACCCGTTCAAAGTGACTATAATAATTATTAAGGATATGGTCACTATGAAAAAGGTAGAAGATCACAGTGGGACATGCTTCTATAAAATTTTCTTCTACAATTGAAAGAGAGGATTGTCATGAATTGGGAATTAATCACATTCGTAGGATACTTCGTGATTCTAATGGGCGTCGCGTTGATATTCTACTTTAACGGAGCAAACAAGGACCAGGAGGACTTCTTCCTGGGTGGCAGAGAGATGGGACCGTGGGTAACGGCACTCTCGGCGCAGGCTTCTGATATGTCTGCATGGTTGTTGATGGGCCTGCCGGGCTCCATTCTGGCATTTGGTTTCGGTCAGATGTGGATTGGAATCGGTTTGGCACTGGGAACTGCAGCGAACTGGATATTCTGTGCGAAGAGATTGAGAACATTCTCCTTAGCAGCAGGTGATGCCATCACATTGCCGCAGTATTTGTCCAACCGTTTCGCTACTTCATCGAAAACACTGCAGGTGATTTGTGCGGTAATCTTCCTGGTATGCTATACCATCTACGTTGCATCGGCATATGTAGCCGGCACATCCGTATTCGAGATGCTGTTCCCGGGCGTCAGTGCAAAGGTGACGATGACGATTTTCGCATTGGTTATCGTGTTCTACACCTTCTTCGGTGGATTTAAAGCCGTATGCTGGACGGACTTCTTCCAGGGACTTCTGATGATGGCCGCATTAATGGCTGTTCCGATTGTAATTGTGGCAACGAAGCAGAATCTGGACACCAGCCTTCTGAACAACGTGTATGAATACAAGGATGCATCCGGAGAGATGGTCACCTGCGTATTCGGTACCGGATTATTTGATGCAAGCTGGAAGGACATTATTTCCGGACTGGGCTGGGGACTTGGATACTTTGGTATGCCGCACGTACTGGTACGGTTCATGTCCATTGAGAAGCCTTCGATGATTAAGAAATCGTCCATCGTTGCAATTATTTGGGTTCTGATTTCTCTGGGATCCGCCGTACTGATTGCATACTTCGGCAGAATGCTGATTGCAGATGAGCTGCTTCCTATCGGAGCACAGAAGACGGTATTCATGGTAATGGCTCGGAAGTACTTCCCGGCAGCAATTTCCGGTCTGCTTCTGGCAGCGATTATCGCCGCATCCATTTCTACCGCAGACTCTCAGCTTCTGGTCGCATCCAGTTCCTTCACATCCGACTTGTATAAGCCGCTGATTCGGAAGGACGCGACAGAAAAAGAAACCCTGATGGTTGGAAGAATCGTCGTTGTTGTTATCGCAGTTATCGCATTCTTGATTGCAAGCTCGAAGGGATCCGGAGCACAGGCAATTATGAACTTAGTTGAAAATGCCTGGGGTGCATTTGGATCGGCATTTGGACCGACCATCCTGCTGTCCCTGTTCTGGAGAAACTTTAACTACAAGGGCGCCATCGCCGGCGTTATTTCCGGATTCGTTGTAGATATCGGCTGGCTGTTACTCCTGCACTCTACCGGCGTATACGAAATCGTACCGGGATTCATTGCAAGTGCAGTCATCGCCGTAATCGTTGCAAAGGCAACCGGCGAACCGGATGAGGATGTCAAGACTATTTTCGATAGTGCAATCGAAGGTATCAGATTAGACAAGTGATGTCCCAATCCTTGAGGGAAGGAGGCTTTCGCACAGCCAGTGCGGAAGCCTCGCTTCCTTTTTTTGCGCTCTCATGTACGGAAAATGATTCTTGAAAAAAACAGAAAAAAGAAAATTAAGATATTCTTTTTTCTCACGAATAGTGTACAATCAAGGTGTAAAACACAAAAATACTTGTATGGAGATTATTAAAGAAATTTTGGGAGGAGCGTCATGGGAGTATTAAAAGTAATTAAGAATCGTTTCTCGGTTCGGAAATTTAAAGATCAGCCGATTGAGCCGGAGAAGCTGGAACGCATTCTGGAAGCGGCAAAAGCAGCACCGACGGCAAAGAATCTTCAGCCGCAGCGTATTTTTGTCTGCAAGAGCAAGGCGGCACTGGCCGCTATCGATTCTGCAACCAAGTGCAGATACGGCGCACCGACCGTTTTGGCGGTATGCTACGATCAGAACGAAGTGTGGCACAATCCGTTTGATCCGACCATCGATTCGGGAGAAATCGATGCTTCCATCGTTGCAGATGAAATGATTCTGGCGGCGTGGGATGAGGGCATCGCATCCTGCTGGGTGGCACATTTTAATCCGAAGAAAATCAACAGCGGATTGAAAATTCAGGAACACATTCGTCCGGTGGTATTGATTCCAATCGGTTATGCGGAAGATGGCGTGGAACCGGCTTTGAGACATACGGAATCCAAGGATCTGGACGAAATCGTTCACGAGCTGTAGAGAAGGTAAGGATGTAGAATTTCATTATCTATTGTTTGAGGAAAAGGAGAATATTATGGTTTCGGAAATAAAGATGGATGAGTTGAGAGAGAAGGCCGTAGGCGCATTTACCGGAGGCTACATGTGTTCGGAGACGTTGGTGTACATTCTGAACAAGTACTATGACCTGGGCATTTCGGAAGAAGCCATCGCTATGAGCACCGGCTTCCCATTCGGATTCGGGAATGGGGGAAATGTATGCGGTGCCGTTGCAGGGGCCACCATGTGTCTGGGAAAAGTGTTCGGCCGGACCGTTCCGGGAGATCCGAAGTTTCAGAAATGTTGCAGCCTGGTTCGGGAGTTGAACGATGATGTCATCGAAAAATACGAAACCACCATCTGTCCAACTTTGATTCAGGATTACAATTTCAAGGACCCGGAGCGGAAAAAGCACTGCATTGGCATCGTCCTCGCAGTAGTGGATTCCTTTGCCAAGATTATGGAACGGGAATGCGGCGTAAAAAGAGTGTAGCATACGAACTCAACCAATAAATTTTATCAGGCAAAGGCATCGACAAACTCTGTCGGTGCCTTTGCTATTGCGGAGATTCCGCACTGTGGTATAATTAAAAGATATTTTTATGAGTTTTAGAAAGGAGTGAACCGTGGCGACATTGAAAAAGAAATTGCATAGCCTCAAATCGAAAATCACCGCCGAAGTTCGCTCTTTATCTCGCCGGCAACGGCGCCTGTTGCTTCTGGATGTATTGTTGATCGGCCTGGTGGCAGCCTCCTACATTCTTTTCTTCGTTCCCCGAGACGGAGCGGCCATGTTTCAGATGGCCGCCCAGCGCTCCCGGCGAATTACATCTTGCGTGCAGGACATGTCCCTAAAGACCGAGCTGGAGATTTCATCCGGGGATATTGCCTTCTCACAAAAAAAGAAATCCGCCGCGGAGAAATGCCCCGTTCATATTCGCGTTGAAATGAAGCAAGGGGAGGGCGGGGCGAAAATAAACCGAACCACCAAGGTGACCCTGAACGGAAAAACATCTTCCTTCAAGACGCTGAGCTATTACGATGCGGAACAGAAAATTTTGTTTTCTCGGAAGAGTTCCGAGTGGAGCCGGAAGGAGAATCAAGCAAACGAAGTGCCGGACGTTCAAACCATTCTGAAGCTAAATGAAGACGCTTTGCAGAACAGCGCTTTTGCAAAGACCGACCGGGGCTACGAGGTACGGATACCGGCAGAACAAGTGGGGGTGAGCCCCATTGCTCCGCTGCTGAGAGATGATGAGAACACCGAAATTGCCGGAGGAGAGTTCTGCTTCGTGTTCGGCAAATTCTCCCATCGGTTGATGCAAATTGAGGGGGACAACGTAACGATTCGGCGTAACGGCAAAAAAAACGAAACCTGCACCATCCGTATAAAGTTCACCGATTATAATAAACCGGAACCTGCGGACTGGAAGGTTCCGGAAAAAATCCGCAAGAGCGCGGAAGCACCGGCGAAGGATGCGAAGAAAGGGAAATCCTATCTGCTGTCCCAGACGGAACTGAAGAAAGAAGAGCGGGATTGTTATGTGGTAGGAGAAGATCTTCCTGCCGGAAAATATATCACCGGAAAGCGGACCGGGGAGGGCATCATTACCTGCCTCCGCCATTCCGATGCCAAAGTGCGCTTTGAATATCACTGCGGATACGGCTACTATGCGGTAGATAATTACAAGAGAGGAAGGGAGGTGACTCTGGAGAATGGAGATCGGATTATGTTATCCGGAAAGAAACTGGCCGTCCGGTTCCGGAAAAAATAGAAAAACGCATCGCCGGAAACTTCGGGGTGCCGTCATCGTTTTTTTGGGAATGATGCTCCTGCTCTCCGGCCGTAAGGCCTATGGCGCCGAAGTGATTCATCAGAGCGGGATGGCGCTTCAGCCCTACGACACCTCGATATACGACACGGTAAATAACGCCAACGAAACCATGACCGACTACGGGCACGCCTATACCAACAGTCAAGAGCTGAATTCCGTTTCCGGGCCGTCCATGCAGTTCCGGTCTCTGCTGTACACGGAGATTCCGAACCCTCAGAGCATCGCCGTTTCACCGGACGGGAAGACCGCTTGGGTGATGTCTTCCTATAAGAGCGGGAGCGACAATTCCAGGACCGGGCGGATTTACCGCATTGATCTGTCTCGCTTCTGGAAAAAGAAGGCCGCCGGGTCCAAGGATACCGGGGCGATAAAAGCAGGACCGGAGATTGTCACCGGTCACGGACAGACGCTGGCTTATAATCCCAAAAGCCATGAGCTTTGGTACGTGCGGGAAACAAAGGTGCTCAACACCACACTGGTGCGGGTGAATCCCAAAACCATGGAGGTGGAGAAGGAAATTCATTTCCGCTTTGGCTCCACCATCGTTTTCCCACCAACCTTTACCTTTGATAAGGATGGGAATTGCTGGACCTATACCCGAAGCACCGGCAGCAACTGGGTGTCTGCGGGAACCATTCGGTTCTACAAGGGTCGGATTCAGGGGAATCGCGTGACATTCCGCATGATTAACCAGGGACTTCGGTATCCGCCGGGAAACCTCTGCCAGACCTTTGGCTACAACCCGGTGAATGATCGCCTGTACGTGGTGGCGGACGGGGAAATGCTCACGGTACCGGCGGGTAAGCTGAGCCGGCAACGGGTGACGCCATCGGATGTGCAGTGCATCAAATTCGGCGGGTGTCGAGAATTCGAAGGACTTGCTTTTACGGAAACCGGCTGCGCGTATTTTGCGACCAACAAGCCGTCGGAAATCATGCGGGACCGGGTTAGCTACAACAAGGCGCTGAAGCTGGAGGCCAAATATAAGCGGGCGAAGAAGAATTATGCCCGAGATCGAAAGGCAATGAAGAAAGAGAAAGAAGAGCAGGCTCAGAACATTACCATGGAAAAAATCGGAAAACAACTAGAGGATGGTCTCTAATGAGTGTTTATTTCTGAGATTTTGTGTTATAATGTCGTAAGCATGAAATTTTATTTTCACATAATTAACCAATAGGTTGAATGGGAGGTATTAATATGGCACTTGTTACGACCACTGAAATGTTCCGAAAGGCGTATGACGGTGGATATGCAATTGGCGCGTTTAATGTAAATAATATGGAGATTGTGCAGGCAATTACGGAAGCCTGCAAGAAGGAGAATTCTCCGGTAATTCTTCAGGTATCAAGAGGCGCAAGAGCTTACGCAAATCACACATACCTGATGAAGCTGGTGGAGGCGGCAGTGAAAGAGTGCCCGGACATTCCAATCGCACTTCACCTGGATCACGGTCCGGATTTCGAGACCTGCAAATCCTGCATCGACGGCGGATTCACCTCCGTAATGATCGATGCTTCTTCGAAGCCTTTTGAAGAGAACATCGCGATTACGAAAGAGATAGTAGACTACGCTCATAAATACGGCGTTGTGGTAGAAGCGGAACTGGGAACTTTGGCCGGAATTGAAGACGAAGTGAAAGTATCTGCAGAAGAATCATCTTATACCCGTCCGGAAGAGGTGGAGGAATTCGTCACCCGTACCGGATGTGATTCTTTGGCGATTGCCATCGGCACCAGCCACGGCGCATACAAGTTCAAGCCGGGTACGAACCCGCAGCTGCGTTTCGACGTGCTTCACGAATGTGAAAAGAAACTGCCGGGATTCCCAATCGTTCTTCACGGTGCATCCTCCGTACCGCAGGAATACGTACAGATGATTAACGAATACGGCGGAAACATGCCGGGCGCACTGGGTGTACCGGAAGACCAGCTGAGAGAGGCAGCTCGCTCCGCAGTGTGCAAGATTAATATCGATTCCGACATTCGTCTGGCGATGACCGGAACCGTTCGGAAATATCTGACCGAGAATCCGGCGGACTTCGATCCGAGAAAGTACTTGAAGGCGGGAAGAGATGCTATCGAGGCAATGGTGCGTCATAAGATTGTTGACGTTCTGGGTTCTTCCGGCAAAGCGGAATAGAAAGTGAACCTCTTTAGACAGAAAAATATGAATTCAAAAAGCTGCAGGCATCCGATGCACTGCAGCTTTTTCCTTGCTTATTTCTCCAATTTCTGTCGGCACTTCGCAAAGAATTTCTCGTTATCGATGACGAAACGTTCGTGAATTCCTTCTCCGATTACTTCTTTTTCGTCCTTTGCCTTTACGGTGAAGACGATGCGGCGGCGATCCACCTCCGTAACTTCAGCAGTGCAGGTGACTTCCATGCCCACCGGCGTGGCCGCCAAGTGGCGCACATCAATTCGAGTTCCCACGGTTCCCTGACCGTCTTCCAGAAGGTTCTGCACCGCCTCTTGTGCGGTTCCTTCCATCAGCGCAATCATGGATGGGGTGGCCAGCACCTCCAGCGCACCGCTTCCCATCGCTGCAGCGGTCATCTCCGGGGTGACCGTAATCTTTTTCTTGCAAGTAAGTCCCGTTTGAATCATAATTTACCTCGTGTTTCTGAAATGTTTAAGTTTAATTTATAGTTTGGCTCCTATAATTATTACACCGAACACGTGAGAACGCAATCTTGACATTCGCACACATGAGTGTTATCGTAAAATTCATGCGTATAATGCGAATTGAAGATTCATATTATAGAAAGGTTTATGTGTATATGCAAAAAGAAGTTTTATGGAATCAATATTCTCCGGAACAGGAGAAGGAAATGGCTTCGGTGTGCAGTCGGTATATGACCTGCTTGGATGAAGGAAAGACGGAACGGGAGAGTGCTCGCTTGACTGTTTCCATGGCGGAAGAACAGGGATACCGAAATCTCCGGGATTTGGTGCAGAAGGGAGAGCCTCTGACCGCCGGGGACAAGGTGTACTATATGTACAACGAAAAGCTGATTGTTCTGTATCATATCGGCAAGGAGCCCTTGGAAGCCGGAATGAACATTCTGGGGGCGCACATCGATTCACCGAGAATGGATGTAAAGCAGAATCCGCTGTATGAGAACGGTGGATTCGCTTATCTGGACACCCATTATTACGGCGGCATCAAGAAGTATCAGTGGGTGACGCTTCCGCTGGCAATTCACGGAGTTGTGGTTCGGAAGGACGGCAGCCGGGTGAATATTTCCGTAGGAGAGAAGGATACGGATCCCGTATTTACCGTTTCAGATCTGCTGATTCACCTGTCTCGGGAGCAGTTGACGAAAACCGCCTCGAAGGTTGTGGAAGGGGAATCTCTGGATATTCTGGTTGGAAGCATCCCGCAGGGTGAAACGGACAGCGAAGAGGAGAAGAAAGAGAAGAAGGACACCATCACCGCAAATATCTGCCGAATTCTGGAAGAAGAGTACGGTTTTGAAGAAGAAGATTTCATTTCTGCGGAACTGGAAGTGGTGCCGGCGGGCAAAACCAGAGAGCTGGGCTTTGATCGGAGCATGATTATCGGTTACGGTCAGGATGATCGAATCTGTGCGTTCACATCTCTGATGGCGTTCCTGGATGAAGATGAGACACCGAAACGCACATCCTGCTGTATTTTGGTAGATAAAGAAGAAATCGGTAGCGTCGGTGCCAGCGGCATGCATTCCCGAATCTTTGAGAATACGACGGCAGAGGTTCTTCATCTGTTGGGACATGCGGACAGCATCTCTCTTCGCCGGACGCTTCAGAACTCCAAGATGCTTTCCTCCGATGTGAGTGCTGCGTACGACCCGCTGTATGCCTCCGTGTTTGAAACAAAGAATGCGGCGTACATGGGGAAGGGACCGGTATTCAACAAATTCACCGGATCCGGCGGAAAGGGAAATTCCAGCGATGCCAACCCGGAGTACATTGCAGAAATTCGCCGGGTGCTGGGGGATGCGAACGTTCAATTCCAGACGGCGGAGATGGGCAAGGTGGATGCCGGCGGCGGCGGAACCATCGCCTATATCATGGCCAACTACGGCATGGAAGTCATCGACTGCGGGGTTGCTATCCTGTGCATGCACTCACCGTGGGAGGTTTCCAGCAAAGTGGACGTCTATGAGACCTACCGCTGCTACAGAGCGTTCCTGACCCATATGGAATAATCGAAAACGCTCGCCCATCATTCGCGAAATATCGGCCTAATCGGCGGTATTGATATAATTAGTTGTATTTTTTTATGAAAATAGAAAGAGGACTGAATTCAATGGAAAAGAAACTGCTTAAGAAATCCAAATTTGCTGTTACGCTGTATGTAATCTCCGGACTGCTGACGCTGTACACCGTGTACATGCTGTACAGCACGATTACCTACCTGACCAACTACTTCTCCCAGTACGGCACATCCTTTATGTCCAACTTTGGAACCGCCATCGGTTATATCCTGACCCAGTGCCTGGTATATCTGGTCTATGCGATTCTGGTGTTTGCGGCAGCAAAGATTTACAATGAAGTGAGAAAAGCGAATCCGGACAACTACCTTTCCGAGGCAGAGTCTAAGGCTATCCTGAGAGCAAAGGAAGCGAAGAAGATTGCGAAGGCGGAGAAGAAGGCTGCAAAAGCAAGTGTAGAGGAAGCGAAGGTAACCGAAGAAAAAGCAGAAGCAGCGGAAGAGGCAGAAGTGAAAGAAGAGACCGCTTCGGAAGAGGAATTGGAAGAAGAGTGCGAAAAATAATTAATTGTTTTTCGGAATACAATTCAAGACAAAAAAATAAGAATGAAAAAGCGGTTGAAAACATTCGCCGCTTTTTTCTTTTGCTTTAAAGGGAAAAGCGACGGCTTAAAATTTTTATATCCCCAAAATTTTAAAATTTAAGGAATTAACATTTGATTTTTAAAATGGGGGGGTATAATATGAATAAAGTTATTTGATAATGGGGGTGTAACTATGGGGAATTTACCACATATCAATGTCGATGCTACAGGGAAGCAGTTAAAGCGGATTCGAAAAGAGCACAACTTTTCGGTTCAGGATATTCAGCGTCAGATTGGGTTGATTTCGGCTCAGGCGATATACAAATGGGAGCGGGGTCTGGCACTGCCTTCGCTGGACAATATCGTAATCCTGGCGAAATTGTACAAAGTCACTCTAGATGACTTGTTGGTAATCGAATAGTTAATTCAACGGTTGGGGAATCGGATTCTTTCGGGAATCCGATTTTCATTTTTTGATAAATACTGGTATAATGGTGTGTAAAAATATTGAGACAAGATAGGTTAGAAAAATGGAAAACAATTACGAAGAACATCGGACGCGTGCGGATCGAATTCAGAAGGACATTGACACCCTGGGCTCTTACAGCAGCGTGAAGACCATCGGATGTACCCGCTACACTTACACAAAGGAATTTGCGCAGGCGCGGGATTACATCAAGCGGGAAATGGAGCAGGCCGGTCTGGAAGTCCGGGAAGATGCCGTTGGCACGGTAATCGGACGGTTGGAAGGAACGAATCCGGAGCTTCCGATTATTATGACGGGCAGCCACTTCGACACGGTAAAAACAGGCGGTCGTTATGACGGCGCGGCCGGCGTGGTTGCGGCACTGGAAGTAGCGAGAACGATGCATGACGAGGGTTTCCGTCCGAAGAGAAGCATTGAGTTCGTCGCTCTTCCGGAGGAAGAAGGCGGCCGTTTCGGTTCCGGATTGATGGCCAGCAGAGCCATGTGCGGAAAATTATATCCGGATGAATTGGAACATCGGGATGAGAATGGCGTAACCCTGGCAGAAGCGATGAAGGAATACGGATTGGATCCGAATGCGATTGAAACGGCACAGAGAAAGCCGGAAGAGATCGGAGCGTTCCTGGAACTTCATATCGAACAGGGACCGATTCTGGAGAAAGAAGATGTAAAGGTGGGCATCGTGGAATCCATCGTCGGATTCCGATGCTTTGAGGTGCATGTACACGGACGTTCGGATCATGCCGGAAATACCCCGATGAACATGCGGGCGGACGCATTCCTGGCCGTGGCAAGAGCCGTAACGGCGGCAACGGCGAAGGCAGAAGAAATCGGTGAGAACACCGTGTTCACCTGCGGCGAAGTTCACGTAGCGCCGGGTGCGTTTAACATCGTGGCGGAAGATGCTTGGATTAAAGTAGACTGCCGAAGCCGGAAGATTTCCAATGTGGATCGGGTACTGAAGGTGTTCTGGGAATCCATGGACAAGAGCGTACGGGACTCTGAGGGTCTGTCCTATACGAAGGAACAGAAGGTCCATGCCAACCAGGTGGAGATGGACGAAGAAATTCGGGAGATGATTGAAGAGAACGCCCACAAAGCCGGCATCCGGACATGGCACCTCCTTTCGGGTGCGGGACACGATGCCATGGTAATGGCCTCCATCGCACGAACCGCCATGATTTTCGTACCGAGCAAGGATGGCAGAAGCCATGTGCCGGAAGAATGGACGGATTGCGAAGACCTGCAGAAAGGTACGGAAACCCTGTACCGCACAATGCGCGAGATGGCGGAAAAGGAATAGAACATGCCTTTCGTAAAAGTAAACGGCACCCACACCCTAGAGTGCGCTTCTGGCTTGAACCTTATGACACTGATGGTGCGAAGCGGGTACGAGCTGAACAACGCCTGTGGCGGGAGAGGGGTGTGCGGTAAGTGCAAGGTTCGGATTCCGAACACTTCGGAGTCCGAATTCTCGAAAACGGAGAAGATGTTTCTGACACCGGAAGAGCAGCGGCAGGGAATTCGCTTGGCCTGCATGGTGCGAGTCCGGCAAGATCTGGAGGTGGAAACCCTCTCTCGAGAAAAGGAATATGCCGTTCTAGCAGAGGGGCATCTTCCGGAATGGGCAGCGGAACAATCGAAAGACCCCGCGAAATCCGGCGAATACGGCATTGCGGCGGACGTCGGCACCACCACGGTGGTGTGCCGTCTGATTCATCTGGAAACGGGGAAAACGGCAGACACGGCGGCATCCGTAAACGATCAGAAGAAGTTCGGTTTGGACGTACTGAGCCGAATCAGCTATGAGCAGGATCATCCGGAATTCGGCCGGAAAGAACTGCAGGACGCTATCGTGGGAAATCTGAATCGTCTGATTGAGGAAATGTGCCGGCGGCAGGAGCTTTCCCCGGAAAGCATTCGGCGAATTGCAATCAGCGGGAACTGCACCATGGTGCACATGCTTCTGGGTGCGGATGCAGTGCCGCTTGGAAAAGCCCCGTTTATTCCGGTGCTGAAGGGGGCGCAAAGATGCTTCGCCGGAGAGATCGGTTTGAAGCCGGAAGGAGCGGAGCTGTATTGCATTCCGGCGGTATCCGCCTATATTGGCGGGGATATCGTCGCCGGTGCGTACATATGCGGACTGAAGAAACTTCCCGGTAACGTGCTCTTTGTGGATATCGGAACCAACGGCGAAATTGTTTTGGCTCAAGACGGCGAAATGAACTCCTGCTCCTGTGCTGCCGGGCCTGCCCTGGAGGGAATGAACATCCAACAGGGGATGAGAGGCGAGACCGGAGCCATTGAAGATGTGGAAATACGGCCGGATGGAATTCACTTGAAGGTCATTGGAGGAGGCCCGGCGGAGGGAATCTGCGGAAGCGGCATCCTCGCCGGGATTAATGAACTCCTTCGATGCGGTGTTCTCCGAAAAAGCGGTGCCTTTGTGCATCCGGACCGGCTGCCGGAGGGGGACGAACGAAAAGAATATCTGCAAGTGAATCCGGAGGACGGTACGCGCAGCGTGCGCCTTCAGGAGAACCCGGTCCCTGTGAAGATTACCCAAAAGGATATTCGCCAGGTGCAGCTGGCAAAGGGGGCGATTCGCTCCGGCATCGAAATCCTTCTGGAGAACAACGGACTGGATCCTTCTATGCTGGATGAGGTGATGATTGCGGGACAATTCGGATCCCATCTGCCGCAGGAAGACCTTACCGGAGTGGGCATCCTTCCGGAGGAAGTGCGGGAACGAATTCATTATGTGGGGAATACCGCCCTTACCGGTGCCGTGGCGGCCCTTCTTTCCGAAGGTGTTCGGAGAGAGATGGAGGCATTAGCCAAAGAAATCGGGTATACGGAATTGGGAGAAACTCCGGAATATGAGTATCGACTGGCGGAATGGCTGGAGTTTCCGAAATGAAGACTTTACTAAATTTGTACAGTTGCTTGCATAATGATATTTTTGTGGTATCATCATTACATGAGAAATAATGACGAAACAAAACAGAATCAGATGATTTCAATCGCCGAGGACGTGCTCCGGGCAGCGAAGGACCGAATCGTTGCCAACATGCGCTTTATGGACTCGGCGATTTTTGTGTTGCGGGAAAAGTGCGACGCGAATCGGGAGGGCGTGTTCGGTACGGACGGTGCGACATTGTACTATTCCCCGGATTACGTGATTTCCATGGGACGGGATGGGATATCGGAGATGACGTACGCCTACATGCACCTTTTGCTCCACTGCATGTTCCGGCACTATAAGAATCCGCCGGAAAATCGGCAGCTGTGGGATATCGCGGCGGACATGGCGGCGGAGGCGTTGATTCAATCTTTTGAGATGGATTCCTTCCGGCACTGTCGGGAGGAAGAACAGCGGGAGGCGCTGACTCAGGTTCGGCGGGAGACAGAAGGCCTGTCCGCAGAGCGAATTTATCGGTGGCTGGCGTCCGGAAATCGGAAGTTAGAAGAAGTGCATCAGCTGGAAGATTTGTTCCGGGTGGACGACCACGGTCTTTGGTATCCGGAAAATTCTAATTTTCTGAAGCCGGAGGACGTGCAGGATTCGGAAGAATCGAAAGATGAGAATCCCACCGAATTGCTGCGGGAGACTGATGTGCCGGATTGGGATCGTATCGCCCAGATGGTGAAAATCTCTTTGGAGACGGAAAACCGGGGTGCGGAGCGGGGAGAACTCCTCACCGCCCTCAACGCGCGAACGGAAAAGCACATGGATTACAGCACCTTTCTCCGGAAGTTCACCCTGTTTCGGGAGAACCTGAAGGTGGATGACAGCGCGTTCGATTATATCTTCTACACCTACGGGCTGGAGCTGTACGGCGATATGCCGCTGGTGGAACCGTTGGAGTACGCCGATGAACGAACCATATCGGATTTCGTCATCGTCATCGATACATCGGCGTCTACCCAAGGTAAATTGGTGGAGCGTTTCGTGCAGCGTACCTTCGACCTGCTGCAGGAAAGCCGGGAAATCAAGAATCGGTTCAACATTCACCTGATTCAATGTGATGCGGCGGTGCAGGAAGATCGCATCCTTCGCACCCGAGAGGATGTGCACCGGTATCTGGAAAACATGGAACTGAAAGGACTGGGAGGTACGGATTATCGGCCGGCCTTCCATTATATAAACAACCTGGTGGAACGAGGGGAGTTCCGGCACCTTCAGGGCGTGCTGTACTTTACCGACGGAAAAGGCATCTTTCCCCGCCGGAAACCGTCTTACGACACGGCATTTATTTTTGAGGACGATGCGGCGGCGTCGGAAGCGAAGGTTCCTTCCTGGGGAATGAAAGTGGTATTTGGAGGCAAGGATGAATATTGAAGAAGCAAAGAAACAGGTAAAATACGCGGTAATTTCATATCTGTCAAAGGACGAGTTCGGGGAATACCGGATTCCGGTGGAGCGGCAGCGGCCGATTTTTCTCATGGGCCCTCCGGGAATCGGAAAGACGGATATCATGAATCAGGTAGCGGAGGAGATGAACATCGCGGTGGTGTCCTATTCCATGAGCCATCACACCCGGCAGAGTGCTTTGGGTCTGCCGTTCATTGCGGACAAGGAATACGGCGGCCGGAAGTATCGAACCACGGAATACACCATGAGTGAAATCATCGCCAGCCTGTACGACGTGATGGAAGAAACGGGAAAGGCGGAGGGCATCCTCTTCCTGGATGAAATCAACTGCGTATCGGAGACACTGGCGCCGTCCATGCTGCAGTTTCTGCAGTACAAGGTATTCGGCCGCCACTCCATTCCCGACGGCTGGGTCATTGTCACCGCCGGAAATCCGCCGGAATACAACAACTCCGTGCGGGAGTTCGACCTGGCGACGCTGGACCGCTTGAAGCGAATCGATGTGGAGCCGGATTTTGGCGCCTGGTGGAAGTACGCGCAGAACCAGGAGGTACACACTGCGGTGCTCACCTATTTGGAAATAAAAAAAGATGACTTCTACTCTGTGGAGACGACAGTGGACGGAAAGGAATTCGTCACGGCCCGGAGCTGGGTGGATCTGTCTGACATGATGAAACTCTACGAGGAGCATGACATTCCGGTGAACTTGGAATTGATTCGTCAGTACGTTCAGAACGAACGAATCGCCCGGGATTTCTCCGCCTACTACGACCTGTTCTATCGCTACCGGAAGGATTACCGCATCGATGATATTCTGAAAGGCGCGGTAGAGGACGGCGTTCGGACGAGGGCGCAGGAATCATCCTTCGACGAGCGGATTACCGTGATTCGCCTTCTGATGGACTCGCTCTCGGGGAACTTCCGAAAGGTCAACGAATGGGGAGAAGCGCTGAATCGCTTTCTCCTGTCCATAAAAGAAAACAACCGCCGGCTGGCTGCCGCGTCCGTTCCGGAGGCGGTGGAGATTCTGCGGGAGACGGAAGAGACCATCGGTGCAAATCTTCGCCGGGAGAGAAAATCCAAATCCGTTTCCGCCAAGGAGCTTCGGCTGGAGAAACTCCATCTGAAATACCTGGAGGATCTGTCTCTCACCTTGCAGAGGGATTCCGTGGATGGAACGGCATCGGATCCGGTGTCTCTGATTCGAGAATTTATCGCGCCGAATCAGGCAGAACGAAAGAAGCTGGCGGGAGAAGCCGGAAACCGGTTGGAAGCCGCATTTGATTTTATCCGGGACGCCTATGGGGAGAACGAAATGATTATTTTTGTCACCTCCCTGACAGAAAACCGGGAAAGCGCCGGATATATCGGAACGTACGGGTCGGAGAGCTACTATAAATACAATAAGGAGCTGCTGCTGAACGACCGGGAGGACGAGCTGGTTCGAAAGATTCGGGAACTGGAGGTTTAATATGCCCACATTAATGCTTCGGGAAACGTTGATTAGTTACGATAATCGGTATGAGCATTACAGCGTGCCGGCCCATATTCGGAATATATCCGCCAACTGTTTCAATGAGCGGTGGGAGCTTCAGTGGCTGACGCTGCCGGAACACCTGGAGGAGCTGGGGGATAACGCTTTTCGGATGTGCATCAATTTGAAGCGCATCGATATGCCGGTACGCATTGAGAAGGTTGGGCGCGCGCTGTTCAGCTATTGCAGAAATTTAAAGTCCGTTTCACTGCCGGAGGGAATGGAAGAGATTGATTACGAGATGTTTCGGGAGTGCGGAGCGCTGCAGGAGATTGTTCTGCCGGATTCGGTGGAGCGGATTCACGGGAGCGCTTTCAGCAGCTGCGGAAGCCTGAAATATCTGTCCTGCGGTGCCGAGGTTTTCGCGCTGCTGCCGGAAAAAGTACAGCCCGCTGCGGCGTTGACTTATTTGGAACGGAAGGGGAAGGAGAATTCCCGGCTTCCGGAAATCTTTGAACGGTACGTTCAGGAGAAGAAGGAACTGCTCCTGGAGATGGGGATTCGGCGAAACGATGTGCGGGGGATGCAGTATTTGCTGGAGAACTCGGATCCGGACAGCGAGTTTCTGAGAAATTGCCAGGAAATCGCACAGCGGAATCACCGAACGGAAATCGGAGCGTTGATTCTGGAGGCGATGGAAAAGAACCGGGAATCTACGAGCGAGGGCGCTTTGGACTGGGACCCTTTCGGAGACTTGTAGAGTCGGAAAAATAAGGGGGATGAAAGCTTTTTTTAGCAGAAATAATTATAGACAAACCCCTTCGGTTATGGTATTATATTTGAGCTGATTAATTTTCATACCTCTGCTTCGGCGGTGCGCTGCTCCGGCGGCTGCGATGCTGAGGTGAATTGTAAGAAAAGGAGAAACGAAATGATTACAAAGGAAATCAAGAACAACATCATCGAAGAGTACAAGACACACGAAGGAGATACCGGCTCCCCGGAGGTACAGGTTGCAATTCTGACTTACAGAATCAACGATCTGAACGAGCACCTGAAGGAACACCACAAGGATTTCCATTCCAGAAGAGGTCTGCTGAAGATGGTAGGTCAGAGAAGAAATCTGCTGAAGTATCTGAAGAATACCGATATCGAAAGATACAGAAGCCTGATTGCTCGTCTTGGCCTCAGAAAATAGTTACTGGATAAAGCGGGAATCTTCCCGCTTTATTTTGTATTATAAGAAAAATCCCAAAGTTATAGTAAGTGATTAACAGGAAGGAGTTGTTAATTTAATGGGAAGATTTACAGATTATCGCACCTTTAAGACGGCACTGGGCGGAAGACTGCTGCAGTTCGAGATCGGAAAGGTATGCGAGCAGGCAAATGGACAGGTAACGGTTCGTTACGGTGAGACCGTAGTGAACTGCACAGCAACTGCATCGAAGGAACCGAGACAGGATATCGATTTCTTCCCGCTGAGCTGTGATTACGAAGAGAAGATGTATAGTGTCGGAAAGATTCCGGGAGGATATATTAAGAGAGAGGGTAAGCCGGGCGAGAAGGCCATTCTCACATCCCGTCTGATAGACCGTCCGCTGAGACCGCTGTTCCCGAAGGGCTTCCGGAACGACGTAGTGGTTGTGGCAAGTGCATGGAGTGTGGATCACGATTGCTCTCCGGAAATCGCTGCAATGCTGGGCTCTTCCGTCGCACTGGCAACATCGGATATTCCGTGGGATGGTCCGACCGCCGCTGTTGTAGTCGGCAGAGTAGACGGCGAACTGATCATTAACCCGACCTACGAGCAGAGAATGGCTTCCGATATCAATCTGACCGTTTCAGGTACAAAGGAAGCGATTATGATGGTAGAGGCCGGCGCAAACGAAGTTCCGGAAATGGAAATGTTGGACGCCATCATGTTCGGCCACGAGGAAATCAAGAAGCTTTGCGAATTCATCGAGGAAATCGTTGCCGAAGTGGGCAAAGAAAAGATGGAATACAAGGTATTCAAGGCTACGGAAGAAATCGATGCAGCCGTTCGTGAATTTGCCACCGAGAAGATGATCACCGCTATCAAGACTGTTGAGAAGCAGGAACGCATGGCCAACATGGACGCGGTTGAGAAGGAAACCAAAGAGCATTTCGCAGAGATTTTCCCGGAAGGAGAAAAGGATGTTGCGGAAGTTCTGTACAACATTAAGAAAGAGAACGTTCGTGCGATGATTCTGGATGACGGAATTCGTCCGGACAACAGAAAGTTGACGGAGATTCGTCCGCTCTGGTCTGAGACCGGTCTGCTGCCGAGAGCACACGGATCCGGACTCTTCAAGAGAGGTCAGACTCAGGTTCTGTCCGTTGCAACTCTGGCTCCGGAGAACGAAGCACAGAATCTGGACAGCATCGATATCGACCGCACCACCAAGAGATACATGCACCAGTACAACTTCCCGGGATACTGTACCGGTGAAGCGAAGACCAGCAGAGGTCCGGGCAGAAGAGAAATCGGACACGGTGCACTGGCAGAGAGAGCGCTTCTTCCGGTTATTCCGAGCGAAGAAGAATTCCCTTATGCAATTCGTGTGGTTTCCGAAGTTCTGTCTTCCAACGGTTCTTCCTCCATGGCATCGACCTGCGGTTCCTGCCTGGCACTGATGGATGCAGGTGTTCCGATTAAGAAGCCGGTATCCGGAATTGCAATGGGCCTGATCGAGGGCATCAACGAAGACGGCACCAGTCGTTACGCAATCCTCAGCGATATCCAGGGCATGGAAGACTTCCTGGGCGACATGGACTTCAAGGTAACCGGTACTCCGGATGGTGTTACTGCACTCCAGATGGATATCAAGGTACACGGTCTGTCCAGAGAGATTCTGGAGCAGGCACTGAACCAGGCAAAGGAAGGTCGTGCGCATATTCTGGAGAACATGCTGGAAGAGCTGCCTGAACCGAGAAAAGAACTGTCTCCGTATGCACCAAGAGTTATCTTCATGCGTGTGGATCCGGATAAGGTTCGTCTGGTTATCGGACCGGGCGGAAAGACCGTTAACCGGATTGTGGAGGAAACCGGCGTTAAGATCGACATCTCCGACGACGATGTGGGCAAGATCTGCATCTACAGTGAGGACATGGCCGGTGCGGAAGCCGCAAAGAGAGAAATCGAGCTTATCACGAAGGATGTGGAAGTGGGCGAAGTGTACACCGGTACCGTTAAGCGTATCATGAACTTCGGCGCATTTATCGAAATTCTGCCGGGCAAGGAAGGTCTGCTGCACATCTCCAAGATGGCAAACCATCGTGTGGAGAAGGTGGAAGATGTGATGAACATCGGCGATAAGGTTGAGGTTAAGGTTACCGAGATTGATAACCAGAACAGAATCAACCTGGTTCGCAAGGATCTGAACCGCCGCTAATTTCACAATGAAGTTGAAATAGTTCAGCGGAAAATGATATAATCTAAATATGTATAAGCTGCGAAACCACGCAGAGAAAGGAGAGTCCTGTGTCGACAAGTACAAAGACATTCCGCTATTTGATATTTGCTGTGGCCTTCGCAGCTTTTCTGTATATTGCGGGATTTGTAAATGCTGATACGGTATACGGATATACCACACCGGAATACGATGTGGATATTCATGCCAATATCAATCAGACCTTCGATTACCGGGAACGCATTACGGTAGACTTCGGGGAGGAAGCACACCACGGAATCTATCGGTACATTCCGTTAGGCAGTAAGTATCGGATTAAAGATATCAAGGTCAACAACTACGAATACGACACCTACGCGGAGTCCGGAAATCAGGTCATCAAAGTGGGATCGGCCGACACGACGCTGAAGGGAAAACAGACATACATCATCCGCTACACGATTCAAGGTATTCAGGATAACGATTCCAAAGCGGATTATATGAATCTGGATGGAATTCCGGGAGGATGGGAAACGCCGATTGATAAGGCGAAGGTCACCATTCACCTGCCAAAGGATTTTGAATTCAAGGATCTTCAGTATTACAGCGGTACATATGGTTCCACCATCAATAAATACGGAACCTGGAAGAAGGACGGACCAACGATTGTCTATGAAGCGGAGAATTTACCGAAATCGGCAGGCGCGTCCGTCTACGGAGTGCTTCCGGAAGGCAGCTGGACCGGATCGCTGAGCTACGGCTGGCTCAAGAACCTGTTGCTGATTCTCGTTCTGGCAGGGACCCTGATTATGGTGCTGCTGCGCATTACCTGGGGACGAAATCCGGAGATTACGGAGACCGTGGAATTCTACCCGCCGGAGGGCTTAACGCCAATCGATGTAGGGTATATCATCGACGGAACCGTGGATGACAGCGATATGACGGCTACATTCTTCTATTTGGCTGACAAAGGATATATCGACATCGAGGAATACAAGAAGAACAAATTCAAGTTCACCCGTCTGAGGGATCTGCCGGAGTCGGAGAAGCCTTCCATCCAGCGTTTCTTCCGGGGAATTTTCGGAAGTTCCGCTTTTAAGGATTACGAGACCCTGAAGGAAAAGGATCCGAAGAAATTAACCGTTCGAACCAAGGACATCGGGAACCGAATGCACCACGCTTTTGAGGATATTCCGTCCCTGGTGGATGACGAATATTCCGGCGGACATAAGCTGTTTACCACCAAGTCTCGGAAAGCGGATCGAATCGGAAAGATGATTTTCTTCCTGGTGCCGGCACTGGCAACGGCATTGCTGATGTTCCTGAACACCACGCTGTCCCTCCTGTATTCCGCGGCGGCCGGACTGGTGGTGGGATTGTTCTTCCTGGCGCTGACAAGAAAACTGGTCAGTATCTACTATTATCGGAAGAGCCGAAAGGGGTCCAGCGTGGCACTGAAGTTCGCGCTTTGGGTTACGATATACGCTTTTGCCGTCCTGGGTTACGTGCAGTTCTTCTGTCTGGATTCGGAGTGGGGATATAACGACGGCCGGATCACCACCATTCTGTTGGCATTCTTCGTTATCGGACCGTTGGTTCTTCTGGGCATGAAATCCAGAAGCGATTGGAGTGCGGCACTCTACGGCCGGGTGCTGGGTTTCCGGAACTTTATCCGGGATGCGGAACTGGATCGAATTGAGGAATTGGTGGAAGGAAATCCATCCTATTTCTACAACGTTCTGCCTTACGCATATGTGTTCGGCATGACGAAGAAGTGGGCCAGCAAGTTCGAATCCATTCCGGTGGAGAGACCGTCTTGGTATTCTCCGTATAACACGGCGGAGAATGCGTACTTCGACGTGGTGATGATGGATTCCATGCTGAATCACGTATTTACCGGTGTAACCGATGTAATTCACGAAAGCATTGCGAAAAGCTCGGATTCCGGCAACAGCGGCGGAATCTTCAGCAGCAGTGGCAGCGGCAGCAGTTTCAGCGGCGGCGGATTCGGCGGCGGAGGCGGCGGTGCCTGGTAGCCCCGAAATATTGTTTTTACATGCGAACTTGCAGAAGAAAGGAGTGTGCTATGGCTTTGATTATTGTTCTCGTGGTGGCGGCAGTGGTTCTCGTATGGGGAATTTCCACCTATAACGGCTTTGTTCGTGGAGATATAAATGTGGAAGAGGCATTTGCGACCATGGATGTTTATTTGAAGAAGAGATTCGATTTGATCCCGAATCTGGTGGAGACCGTGAAGGGATATGCGGCGCACGAAGCGGAAACGCTGCAGTCCGTAATTGCGGCGAGAAACGCAGTGGGTGCGGCAACCACCCCGAGCGAGAAGTTCGAGTCCGAAGCGGGTCTGTCTCAGGCGCTTCGCTCCATCAACATCGTGGCGGAGCAGTACCCGGATCTGAAGGCCAATCAGAATTTCCAGGAGCTGATGACTCAGCTGCAGGCGGTGGAAGGAGACATCGCTAATGCGCGGAAGTATTACAACGCTTGCGTAAAGAAGTTCAATGTACGTCTGAAATCTTTCCCGAGCAACATTATCGGCTCCATGTTCCATTTTGAGATGAAAACAATGTTCGAAGTTTCTTCTGAGATTGAACGGGAAAATGTGAAAGTCAGCTTTGACAAATAAGATTGATTGAGTGAGGGGCGTCCTGTTTCAGGGCGCCTTTTCCGATATGAAGGATAGGGCATGAAGGAATTATACAAGAAAGGCTATACGCAGAATCGAGAGCTGTCCTGGCTGCGGTTTAACGAGCGATGTCTGGAAGAAGCGTTGGATGAATCCCTTCCCGAGCTGGAAGCGATGAATTTCGTGAAGATTTTTTCCGGCAATCTGGATGAGTTTTTCATGGTTCGGGTCGGGACCTTAATGGATCTGGACCGGGTGGCACCGGAGAGTCGAGACCCCCTTTCGGGAATGAGTCCGTCTCGTCAGCTGAAGCAGATCTGCAAGAACACCCGGTATCTGTATTACAAGCGGGAGCAGATCTACGAGAAGGTTCGAAAGAATCTTCGGGAGAAAGGCATATGGATCAAGAATAATGAAGAGTTGACCGACCGGGAACGGGAGGTCTGCTTCGCGTACTTCCGGGATGTCCTTCTGAAACAGGTATCCATTCGGTTCCTTTCCGGAATCGATGGGCTGCCGGAGCTGAAGAACAATCAGACGGTGCTGCTGGGAAAGCTGGATGAGGGATACTATTCCATCGTGTCTTTTCCGGAGGAGATGCCGGCGCTTCTTGCGTTGGAAAACAGTTCGACAGGGTTTGTCGGAATCCGAACGCCGGATGTTCTGATGGAATTCTTCGACAAGTGGATGCTGCCCTTTCAGGCAAAAGAAAAATTACTTCTTCGCATCACTCGAAATGCGGAATTCCGGGAAGGCGAGGAAGACGAACTGTTGAAAGCGGATTTTCGGTTGCAGATTCAGAAAATGCTCCGGGAGCGGAGCGCGCAGCCACCGGTTCGTCTGGAAATCCGGGGGGATTGCTCGGATTCCTTCCGGACGGAATTGATTGCGAAATTCAAGATTCCGAAAAAACACTGCTTCACCACAACGGCGCCTTTGGAGTACGGGTTTCTGGATGAATTGAAGGAAGTTTTGCCGAAAGCGACCCTTCGGACACTTTCCTATCCGCTGTACACCCCGAGAAGCACGCCGACATTCTTCGACGAGAAGGTGGTGGATTATGCGAAACGGGAAGACATTCTCTCTTCCTATCCCTATGACTCCATGATGCCCCTTCTCCGGATGCTGAAGGAGGCGGTGACGGACGACCGGGTGCGGGAAATTCGCATGACCATCTACCGGCTCAGCAGCCATACCCGGATTGCAGAATACCTGGCACAGGCGGCGGAAAACGGCAAGAAGGTGAAGGTGCTGATTGAACTTCGCGCCCGATTCGACGAACAGAATAACATCAATTGGTCCCGCCGTCTGGAACGGGCCGGGTGCAAGATCTATTATGGCAGTGAAAGCATGGACGACTACAAGGTGCACTGTAAGATCTGCCAGGTGGTTCTGGAGGAGATGGGGGAAAAGCGGTATCTGACCCAGGTGGGCACGGGAAACTACAACGAGACCACCGCGAAGCTGTATACGGATTTTTCCTTGATTACGTACAATCAGCAGCTGGGAAAGGACGTGTCCCGATTTTTCAAGAACATCTGCAAGAATCGGTATTTCGAGGATTACAAGTACATTCTGGCCGCCCCGCAAGGTTTCAAACAAGCGATTCTGCAGCAGATTGAGTCGGAAACCGCGAAGGGTAAGAAAGGCCGTATTTTTATAAAAGTAAATTCCATGACGGATCCGGATGTTATCCGCAAGTTGTCCGAGGCGTCGGAGGCGGGCGTGAAAATCCGGATGATTGTCCGGGGAATCTGCTGCCTGCTGCCGGGCGTGGCGAAGCGTACCGAGAACATCCACATCGTGAATGTGGTGGGCCGGTATCTGGAACATTCCCGGGTGTATATTTTTGGCAGCGGAAAGAAGGAGCGGATGTACATCAGCTCAGCGGACCTGATGACGCGCAACACCGAGAAGCGGGTGGAGCTGGCGTTCCCGGTAATCGATCCGAAGGTGCGGAGCCGCATTAAGAACACGCTGCTTCTGAATTACATGGACAACGTGAAAGGCCGTCGGCTGGATTCGGAAGGCTGCTATCGGCGGAAGGAAGTGAAGGGGGAGCCGGTAAACAGTCAGCAGCGGTTGATGGATGAGCAGATATAATGATAGAAGGGAGTGTTGGACCGGTGACGATTGTACAGATAGCATGGTATTTTCTCATATATTCATTTCTCGGCTGGGTGGTGGAAGTGGTCTACCAGGCGCTGGAGAAGGGATTGGTGGTAAACCGGGGTTTCCTAAACGGGCCGGTGTGTCCCATCTACGGGTTCGGCGTGGTGGGACTGTTCCTGCTGATGGATGCGGTGTCCACCCGGAACCCGCAGGCGCTGAGCCTCTGGGAAATCTTCATATGCGGGGCGCTTTTGGCCACGCTGATTGAGCTGATTGGGGGATGGATTCTGGACCGGTCCTTCCATGTTCGGCTTTGGGATTACCGGGATAAACCGTTCAATTTCCGCGGATATGTCTGCCTGGAATTCAGCATTATCTGGGGCTTGGCCATCGTCTTTGTGGTACGAAACGCCCATCCGGTCATTGAAGATCTGTGCGGCCACATGATGACCCATCATTACGCATTTTTCTTGATGGTGTTTTTATATGTGCTGTACTTTGCGGACTTTGTGGTATCCGTATTTATCCTGATTGGATTGAACAAGCGCTTTGAAGAGCTGGATGAGATGCGGCGAAAGATGCGCACGGTGAGCGATGAACTCAGCACGAGAATCGGAACCGGTGCACTGGAGACGGCGCAGCGAGTGGATGAAGCGAAGGTTCAGGGCTATCTGGCGAAAGCGGAATTGGAGAACGAGATGGAGGAGAGACGGAAGGAACTGGACCGACGAAAGGAAGAGTTCTGCGATACTTGTCGCCGGAGACGGCATTTCGGTTACGGCCGGTTGATGCGGGCGTTCCCGAAGCTGGAGCATCACGACCACGAGGCGCTGCTGGAGGAACTGAAAGAGCGGCTGCGTTTGGGGTAATGGACTTGATGAACTAACACCGGGGTCTTTCGAAGCACTCTCGGAGATTCACAGAGTGCTTTTTGGTGAAATATATGATTTTGCAGGAAGCCTACGAACGGTGAATATTGCCCATTCGTTCAGAGAAGGGAATGGCAGAAGCATGCGCATATGACTCGACTTGATGTTCAAGAAAGAAATACAGCAGGTTGTTGATATGAAAGGAATCAATCACAGCTATTACTATGAGGGATATAATATCTATAAGGCGGAAGAGCTGTAGAAGAGTACATTCAATTGGGCAGGCGGAATGCTTGCTCATTTGTTTTGTAGTATTTAAAGAGGGAGTTTGAATAGGAAGATGTATTTTTCTTGCATATATTCCTATTCGAAGAAAAATGTTAATTGCTGAAGTGTTATAATGACCGTAGATGTTTTTCAACTACAACGCTTTAAATGTTGGTAGATTATCCTCAAACTATGCCAACGAGAGAGAGGCGTAAGAATAATATTGATATAAGGTAAGAAGGTGCGATTTATGATTAAAAAAGCAAAAAAATATTTTTTATTCTTTTTAACAATGGCTTTAACTGGTTCTATGTTATTAACTCCCGTCTATGCTTCTGACAGCGAGTTAATAGTAAATGTTGATAAAGCAAAGCAAAAATATGAGCAAGCTTTAAAAGAGTATGAGCAAGCTCCTATTAAATTTCTAGATGATTTAATGCCAGATAATTGGAAAATAGAGGATCAAAAAAAAGCACTTTCTAATTCTAAAAACGAAAAAGTAAGAACAGGTTATGAAAAAACAAAAGAAGGAATGAATAAAGAACTGTTTTCTTTTGAAAAATTAAAAAAGCAAGCCGATTGGTTAAACTCATTAAACAATAGAAGAGCTAAAGATAATAATTTTTCCACTGAAGAAAAAGCACATGCTCCATTGAAACTTTGCCCAACATTAATTTCGACAGCGATGATGTCTAGTGCAATTACTAGTGGTTGTGGATTTAGCAACGGTCATGTGCTTTGGGAAGCTGGCGGAATGCCCAATAAAGGATACGGAGAATGTCTTTGTTTTACTAATATTCGCGATAACCCGATAGAACTCTGGTATGATTCAGAAAAGCCAGATTATGATGCTGGTTACGGCAACCACGAAGGAAAAGTGGAATATATAAAGCCGAATTCTGAAGATCAAGTTGGTCATTATAAACTTTGCATGTCTACTGGTACGGGGGTTGGTTTTGGACAGCATAAAAACACTTATGCTGCACGTTTTGGGTATGCTGATGTAGAATTTTCATCAGAAAAAAAGGTTTATACCGCAGACGAATGGCTGAAAGAAGTAAATGCTTTCGAAAAGCCATATTTAGATAAGGTCAACCAAGCAAAGAAAGAATGGGAAGAGGCGAAATACACCCCGGAAGTAACTGTAACCCCGGCAGATTTAACATACAATAAGGAATCTCAGAATTTAGTTTCCGAATCGAAAACATCCGGTGGTAAGCTACTGTATTGTATGGATAAGAAAGAGTATGTGTATAACCAGGATACTGGAAAAGGGGAATGGAAAACACATAAGACAGACTGGAGCGAGAAGATTCCAACTGCGACCGATGCGGGAGAGTATAAAATTTACTATAAGGTAGAAGGAACGGATTATTACCGGGATAAGGCAGAACAAGAACTGACTGTAACTATTAAGAAAGCAACTCCGGTAGTAAATGTTGAATTTAAGAATCCGGAAGACCTGGTAGTGGATTACGATGCACAGGGGAAGGATATTAAACTGGTAACAAAGGCAGAAACAACAGGTGGTACGCTGATGTTCTCCAGCTCGAAGGACGATAAATGGTCTAATGCACTTCCGACTGAAAGCAAGCCGGGCAAGTATACCATTTCCTATCGTGTGGATGGAGATAAGAACTATAGCGACGTTCCGGCAAAAACTCACGAAGTCGAAATTAAGAAATGCCAGCCAAGAGTCTCTGTATCCTTTAAGAAGGGGCTTGTGTATAACGGAAATAACCAGGATTTGGTAGAAAAAGCAACAGGAAACGGAAACTCAATTTACTATAAAGTAGATGATGGGGAATGGACATCTGAAGCAACTGCAATGGATGCAGGCGAGCATAAGGTGCGGTATAAGACAGAAGAACTGCCTTACGTTCTCCCGATGGAATCGGAAGAATATACCGTCTCCATTGAAAAGGCAGAACCAAAATGCGATGCAGAATTTGCAGATGATACCATCGCTTATGACAACAAAGTATATCTCGTTCATAAGACAGGAAACGACAAGTCTCCGGCTCTTATGGCAGGAATAAATTATGAACAGAAGATTGAATATAAGGTAAATGACGGAGAATGGACAACGGAATGCCCGAAAGCAACTAAAGCAGGGGATTATACGGTAAGCTACCGGGTTCCAAGCTCGAAGAATTTTAAGGAAATTCCGGAAAAGACAAAGACGATTCACGTTACGGCCGCAGCTCCAACATTTGATATTAAATTTGCCGAAGACCAAGAGTATAATGGAAAGGCTATTACGATTTTCAATCTCCTCGTTTGTGAAAACGGAACATTTAAGTATAAGATTAATGATGGAGAATGGAGTTCAAGTTCTTATAAGAAGGTGCAGAAACCGGGAACATACAAGATTACCTATAAGGTAGAAGGAAATGAGGGATATTCGGATATTCCGGAGAGGGAGCATACCGTTGTAATCCGAGAAAAAGCGAAGCCAAAGGCAAATATTTCTGAATCCTACAGCGAAGAAGAGACATGCACCTATTCTCCGGATGGAGTTATTCTCTTCTCCGGCAAGAGCAGTTCGTATGGCTGCAAGATTGTTTACAGCGTAAACGGGGAAGAATGGACAGAGACTATTCCGGAAGCAAAAAATGCAGGAACCTATGAAGTAAGATGTAAAGCTCTCGGAAACGATGAGTATTCAGACAGTGATATCATTACGAAGACCTTCACTGTTCAGCCGCTTAAAATCACAACAGCGTCTATTGGTCTGAAAGATGGAAATTATCGATTCGATCAGACCAATAAGGGGGAAGAAATTACTCCGGTTCTTAACATAACACTTGATGATGAACCACTGAAAGAAGGAACAGATTACACGCTGGAAGGAGATACCACAACAACCGAGCCGGGAAATCATACCATTATCGTAAAGGGAAAGGGAAACTTTACCGGCGAAAAGGCTGTAACCTATACAGTATATGCTCCGAAGGAAGAATCCACGGATAAACCAAGCGGTGGTGAAACAGAAAAACCAAAGCCAAATCCGGGCGAAACTCCGGATCCGGGAACAGGCGGTGGTTCTACAGAGAATCCAAAACCGGAAGAAAAGAAAGATCCGGTAGTTACCGCAACACTGGCAGAAAACTTGGAATACAACAGAAAGGATCAGCAGCTCTGCAAGAAGGCAGAAACAACAGGCGGTACATTGACAATCGGTCTGAAGGACGAAAACTATATGTATTCACCGGATGAACTGGATAAGGTAGTCGGATACAATCCGGGAACATATACCATCGTTTATGAGGTGCAGGGAAACAGCGAATACAATGGTAAATCCGGAACACTGGGAACGGTTGAAATCAAGAAATGTGATATTTCTACTGACGGAGCACTGGAACCGATTTACGATAAGGAGCTTAGTCTGTTGTCCGCTACTCAGACGGTTCAGCTTAGGATCGAAGGAATTCGATGCTTTAAGACTTCTACCAGACTGAATGAAGGGGAAGACTATGTTCTGGAAGGAGATACCGGTGAAATCTCTAAGCCGGGAACTTATTCCTTTACAGTAAGAGGAACCGGTTCCAAATACACCGGCGAAGCGAAATTCTCCTTTAATGTTGTAAAGAAGTACACCGACCCGAGTGAAGGTGGAGGAAACACGGAAAAACCGGAACCTTCCAAACCGGAACCGTCAGAACCGCCAAAGCCTGAAACGAAGACTCAGATTGCAGATGTATATCTTTCTGCATCGAAGTATACGTATAACGGAAAGGTTCATACTCCGCGTGTAGAAGTGTACGGAGAAGATGATGATGAAGTTCCGACCGATCAGTATAAGGTAACGTATTCTTCCGGAAGAAAGAATTTGGGTTCATATACCGTAACCGTTACCGGAATTAATGATTATGAAGGAACAATAAAGAAAACATACGTTATCACCCCGGCAAAGATGAAGACTCCTTCTGTCAAAGCCGGAAAGAAGAAACTCACCGTAAAGTGGAAGAAACT
Organism: Mogibacterium kristiansenii; assembly: GCF_029224645.1. Classification (NCBI taxonomy): domain Bacteria; kingdom Bacillati; phylum Bacillota; class Clostridia; order Peptostreptococcales; family Anaerovoracaceae; genus Mogibacterium; species Mogibacterium kristiansenii. The sequence continues at coordinate 146,882 of NZ_JAQXUZ010000021.1, read as the reverse complement.
TGGTGGTGGTAGTCAGACTTATCAGATTTATGTTCTGAAGAAGGGAACGAAAAAGGCAAAGTATTACACAAGTACAGGTTCTTCCAAGACCATTAAGAAACTTTCTAAGAAGAAGTATTATTACACGAAAATTCGAAGCTATAAGAAAATTAACGGTAAGACATACTACGGATCTTGGTCCGGAACAAAGAAGGTTAAAGTAAAGTAGTTAAATTGCGAATGCAGGGGCAGGAAATTGTTCCCTGCATTTGCATTAATTGTTGACTTTTAATAAATTTTATACTATATTGTATTAGTTAGAAACTAATTTTAGATTGGGTCAAAAGAAGTATGATTCTCCGGAAACCTCCGAATAATCACATTTCTTTTTATTCATTCAATAAATCGACGGAAGGAATTGGAACATGTTTGAGAATTTATCAGAAAAATCCGTCGCAGAAACCCAGGAGGAACAGGTTAATCATTGGAAAGACATTGACCTTCTGGACCGCTGCGTAAAGGAAAGAGAAGATTGCCCAAGCTTCGTCTTTTTCGAAGGACCACCGACAGCAAACGGTAAGCCGGGTATTCACCACGTTATGGCGAGAACTCTGAAGGACTCCATTAATCGGTACAAGACGATGAAGGGATTCCAGGTTAAGAGAAAGGCCGGATGGGATACCCACGGACTGCCGGTTGAGATTGAGGTTGAGAAGCAGCTGGGAATGAACGGAAAGCAGGACATCGAGAAGTACGGCATTAAGGAATTCAACGAGAAGTGCCGTGAGTCCGTATTCAAGTACACCAGCATGTGGACGGATATGTCCGACCGCATGGCATACATGGCGGACTTGGATGATCCGTATATTACATACAAGAACGATTATATTGAATCCGGCTGGTGGATTCTGAAGAAGTTCTTCGATGCCGGACTGATCTATGAAGGACACAAGGTACAGCCGTACTGCGCTCGCTGCGGAACGGGTCTGGCTTCCCACGAGGTTGCACAGGGATACAAGGAGATTTCCGTACTGACCGTCACCTGTAAGTTCAAGCGCAAGGGCATGGACAACGAGTACTTCCTGGCATGGACCACCACACCGTGGACCCTGCCGTCCAACGTGCTGATTACCGTTGGTCCGGAAGTGGATTACATCCGTGCGAAGATGCTGGAAGGACCGGAAGAAGGCAACGTGCTGATTGTCGCTCAGGCTTTGGCAGACAAGGTGCTGGGAGAAGGCAAGTATGAAGTTCTGGAAACCATGAAGGGTAAGGATCTGGAGTATCAGGAATACGAGCAGCTCATGCCTTTCGTAAAGATGGAAGACGGAGACAAGAAGGCGTTCTTCGTTGCATGTGCGGATTATGTCAGCACCGAGGACGGTACCGGTCTGGTTCACACCGCTTATGCATTTGGTGAAGACGACTACAACACATGTCGTCGCTACAACGTTCCGTTTGCAAAACCGGTAGACGAGAAGGGCAGATTTACCGAGACTCCATGGGCCGGCCGCTTTGTAATGGAAGATGGCCTGGATGTTGAGATTCTCAAGTATCTGGCAGGAGAGAACAAGGTATACTCCAAGCAGAAGATGGTCCACAACTATCCGCACTGCTGGAGATGCGGCACACCGCTGGTTTACTATGCAAAGCCGGGCTGGTATATTGAGATGAGCAAGCTGAAGGATCAGCTGGTAGAGAACAACAACACCGTGAACTGGTACCCGCCTTTCGTCGGCGAGAAGCGTTTCGGCAACTGGCTGGCAGAAGTCAAGGACTGGGCAATTTCCAGATCCAGATATTGGGGAACTCCGATTCCAATCTGGCGTTGTGAATGCGGTCACCTGGAATGTATCGGCAGCAGAGAAGAACTGAAGGAAAAAGGCGTCGAAGCCGTTGATCCGGAGACCATCGATCTGCACCGTCCGTACGTGGATGACATTCATCTCACTTGTCCGGAATGCGGTAAGACCATGACCCGTATCCCGGAAGTTATGGACTGCTGGTTCGACTCCGGTGTGATGCCGTATGCTCAGTGGCACTACCCATTTGAGAATAAGGAACGCTTCGAGAAGGAGCTGTTCCCGGCAGACTTTATCTGCGAAGGTATCGACCAGACCAGAGGTTGGTTCTACTCCTTGATGGCGATTTCCACATTCATCATGGGAAGAGCACCGTACAAGAACGTACTGGTTAATGACCTAATCCTGGACAAAGAAGGAAAGAAGATGTCCAAGTCCAGAGGAAATACGGTTTCTCCGTTTGAACTGCTGGACAAATACGGCGCAGATGCGTTGAGATGGTACCTGGTATCCACCTCTCCGGCATGGACCCCAACCCGGTTCGATGAGGACGGCGTTAAGGAAGTAGTCAGCAAGTTCTTCGGAACCCTGAAAAACATCTACAACTTCTTCGTGCTGTACTCCAACTTGGAGGATCTGGATGTGGCATCCCTTCAGGTTCCGTACGAGAATCGTCCGGAGCTGGACCGCTGGATTATTTCCAGATACAACAAGTGCATCCGGGAAGCCACCGCTGCGCTGGATTCCTATGAGCATATGAGAATGGTTCGCACCATCAACGATTTCGTCGTAGAGGATCTGTCCAACTGGTACATTCGCCGGGCAAGAAGAAGATTCTACACAGAAGAGATGGATGAGGATAAGAAGAGTGTATTCGCCACAACCTACGAGATTCTGGTGGGTGTTGCGAAACTGATTGCACCGATTGCACCATTCATTTCCGATGAGATGTACATCAAGCTCACCGGAAAAGAAACCGTTCACACCGCATACTATCCGGAAGCAGATGAGAATCTGATTGACGAGAAGGTTGAGGAGAGAATGGGTCTGGTAAAAACGCTGGTGAACTTGGGCCGTGGAACCCGTGAAAAGGAAAAGCTGAAGGTTCGTCAGCCGCTTCAGGAAGTCATCATCGACGGAAGCTACGAATCCATCATCAGCGACCTGGTTCCGCTGATTCAGGAAGAACTCAACGTAAAGAACGTTGTATTTGAACCGGAACTGGATAAATACATGAACTTCTCCATCAAACCAAACTTCCGTGAAGCCGGAAAGGCATTGGGCAAGAACGTCAAGGAATTCGGCAAGAAGCTGGCAGAATGCGATGCCAAGAAGCTGATTGCGGAAGTTCAGGGCGGATCCGTAACCATGAACCTGGGCGGCGAAGACTACGAGATTCCGGAAAATTACCTGGATGTACGTATTTCCGCAAAGGAAGGCTTCGTGGTTGGCATGGAGAACAACGTATTTACCATTCTGGAAACCACTCTGACACCGGAACTGATTGATGAAGGATATGTTCGTGAAATCATTTCCAAGGTACAGCAGCTGAGAAAGCAGCACGACTTTGAGATGATGGATCACATCCGAATCTATCTGGCTGCGGACGAAGAGATTCAGAATGCCGTTAACGGAGCGAAGGACCATATCATGTCTGAGACGCTGGCAGACGAGATCGTTGCGAAGGAAGGCATCGAGGTATTCGATATTAACGGTCACGATACCGGCATTGCAGTAGAAAGAGTATAATGAACAATTCAAATACAGAATTAAAGAATATACTTGGAAACGATCCCGACGAATTAGTCGGGGTCGTTTCTGAGTTGGGTGAAAAAAAGTTCCGGGCGAAGCAGCTTTTCCGGTGGCTGTCGAAAGGGGTTTGTGACTTTGATGAAATGAGCAACCTGTCGAAAACCTTTCGAGAGAAACTAAAAGAGCATTACTGCATCGATATTCCCCGGGTGATATACGACCAGCAGTCCCGAACCGACGGCACGCGCAAGTGCCTCTTCGAATTCCGGGACGGAAGCCGGGTGGAATCTGTATTTATGAAATACAGCTATGGAAATTCCATCTGTATCTCATCCCAGGTAGGCTGCCGGATGGGGTGCACTTTCTGTGCATCCACACGAAAGGGGCTGGACCGAAGTTTGACGGCGGGAGAGATGCTGGCCCAGGTATTGGCCATGCGAAACCTGACGGGAGAGGACATCAACCACGTGGTGATGATGGGCATCGGCGAGCCCTTCGACAACTATGAAAACATGGCCGGTTTCCTGAAACTGATTCATCATCCCGACGGATACAACCTCAGCTACCGAAACATTACCGTGTCCACCTGCGGCGTGATTCCGGGAATTCGAAAGTTCATGGGGGATTTCCCTCAGGTAAACCTGGCCATCTCCCTTCATGCACCGAATGAGGCGATTCGCCGGCAGTCCATGCCGGTGACTCGCAAGTACGGATACGATGAGCTTATGGAAGTCTGCCGGGAATATGCGAAGGTTACCGGCAGACGGATTACCTTCGAGTACGCCTTAATTGATGGGTTTAACGACTCGAGGGAGAATGCGCTGGAACTGGTGGATCGGCTGAAGGGCTGGCAAACCCACGTGAATTTGATTCCGCTGAACAAGGTAGAGGGCACCGGTTACGATACGCCGAACAGAGAGTCGGTGCAGCGCTTCCGCAGAATCCTGGAAGAGAATCACGTTGCGGTGACGGTTCGACGGACTTTGGGTGCCGATATCGATGCGGCTTGCGGACAACTTCGCCTGCGCTAACGTTCTTTTATAGATTATTGAAAGACAAAGACCAAAGAAGTGTGATATAATATCACATTAGGTTTTGTTGAACAAAAACAGGAGAAAACTATGAATATTATGATTGACGGCATGGGAGGAGACCATGCACCGGAGGAAATCGTAAAGGGTGCCGTTCAGGCGGCAAAGGAGATTTCCGGCACCGTTTCCATCATCGGCCGGGAGGAGCGCATCAACGAGTGCCTGCAGGCCCTGAACTGGAACGGAGATAATATTGAAATCGTAAATGCAACGGAAGTGATTTCCAACAACGAGTCGCCGGCGATGGCGGTTCGGAAGAAGAAGGATTCTTCCATCTCTAAGGGAATGCGCATGCTGAAAGAAGGGGAAGTGGATGCATTCATTTCCGGCGGAAGCACCGGCGCACTGCTTTCTGCGGGCTTGCTGATTCTGGGAAGAATTCGCGGCATCAAGCGACCGGCAATCGCAGCGTTCTTTCCGAAGATCGGCATGAACGATACATCCCTGATTCTGGATTGCGGCGCCAATGCGGAGTCCCGTCCGGAATACCTGCTTCAGTACGGCATTATGGGAAGTATTTTTGTGGAAAAGGTGAAAGGCATCGAGAATCCGGAAGTGATGCTTCTGAACGTGGGCGCGGAAGAAGAGAAGGGAGATCCTCTTCACAAGGAATCTTTCGAGCTCCTTCGAAATGCGGACATCAATTTCAAGGGAAATTGCGAAGGCCGAGATGTGCCGTTCGGATGCTGTGATGTTGTGGTAACGGACGGTTTCTCCGGAAACGTGTTCCTGAAAAGTTCCGAGGGCGTGGCTCTTGCGGTGATGAAGCGCATTAAGCAGAAGATGACAGAAGGCCTTGCGGCAAAAGCCGGCGCGCTGTTGTCCTACAATAAGCTGAAAGAAATCAAGAAAGAGTTCGACTACTCCGAAGAGGGGGGTGCTCCAATCCTTGGACTGAAGGGCCCGGTACTGAAGATTCACGGAAGCTCCAAGGCGAATGCCGTATACAATGCAATCTTAAAGGCGGTTCCGTATGTGGAACAAGACGTTACCGCATTGATTGAGAATGCGATTACGGAAAAATCTTCGGGAGAGGAATAGATGAAGGATTACTCAGTCCTGGAACGCAATCTGGGATATTCTTTTCAAGACAAAAAATTGCTGGCTCATGCTCTAACGCATAGTTCCTATGCTTCCGAGCATGATTTGGCGTATTCGGAAAATAACGAACGACTGGAGTTCATCGGAGACGCGTATCTGGATGCCATCATCGGAAACAAGCTGTACGAGGTAATGCCGAATCAGCCGGAAGGGGTCCTTTCCAAGACCCGCGCTAATGTTGTCTGCGAGCGTTCGCTGGCGACCATTGCCCGGAATATCGGGCTGGGCGACTTTCTTTTTCTGGGAAACGGGGAAGAGATGTACGGCGGCCGGGAGAAGGATTCCATTTTGGCGGATGCGGTGGAAGCCATCATCGGTGCGATTATTCGGGAGAGCGGTTACGACTGCGCGGACCGGGTGGTGCTGAAGCTGTTCGAAGAGAATATCTTGCTGGCGCTGCAGGGAAAACTATATCATGACTATAAGACCGCTCTGCAGGAGAAGCTGCAGGAGCGATATAAGAATGTAAGAATCCAGTATGAACCGGTTTCGGAAAGCGGGCCGGATCATCGAAAGGTTTTTACGGTGCAGGTAAAAGTAGACGATGCCGTTCTGGCGACCGGTTCCGGACACAGCAAGAAAGCGGCGGAACAGGAAGCAGCCAGAAAAGTGCTGATGAAAGGGGTTTAATCATTGCAATTTAAGCGAATCGAGATGCAGGGTTTCAAGTCTTTTGCGGACCCGGTCTGCATTGAACTGAATGATGGAATCACCTGTATCGTCGGCCCGAACGGCAGCGGAAAGAGCAACATCAGCGATGCCCTTCGATGGGTGTTGGGAGAGCAGAGCCCGAAGCAGCTTCGAGGCAACAAGATGGATGAGGTTATTTTTGCCGGAACCACCAGCCGGAAGCCGAAGGGGATGGCGGAGGTATCTCTGGTTGTCGACAACTCTTCCGGAATGCTGCCGGTTGACTATAACGAGGTGGCGGTAACGCGGAGGATGTACCGCTCCGGAGAGAGCGAATATCTGATTAACGGAAACAACTGCCGCCTGAAGGATGTAAGGGAACTGTTCATGGACACCGGAATCGGAGTTGACGGATATTCTATTATCGGTCAAGGTAAGATTCAGGAGATTGTCAGCACCAAGCCGGAGAACCGACGGGAGATTTTCGAAGAGGCGGCGGGAATCGTTTCCTACAAAACCCGCAAGCAGGATGCGGAGCGGAAGCTGGTGTCTGCATCGGACAATCTGGAACGTGTCCGCGATATCATTTCGGAAATTGAAGACCGCATCGGCGGCCTTAAGGAGGATTCCGAGAAAGCTCAGGAATATATCCGGCTCCGAGATCGGTATAAGGTGCTGGCGGTGAATATCATCCTGCACAGCATCGGAAACCTGGAACGCAATGTAGAAAGCGGAAAGACCGAACTGGAGGAACTGACGCGGGAATACAATGAATTGCTGGAGCAAAAATCAGCGCTTGACCGTCAGGTGGAAGAATGCCGTATTCGGGACGCAGAGCTCAGCCGGCAGTACGAGGAGTGTAATCGGCAGCTGCGAGAGAAGACGGAAGAACTGAACCTGATTACCAATCGGGGACAGATTAACTCCGAACGGCTGAACAATATTGAAACCAATTTAAATCGCCTTCAGGAAATTATTTCCGACACGACGGAGAAACTGGACGATTTAAAGAAAAAGCGGCAGTCCATGGAAAAGGATGCCGACGAGCTGGAGCAAACCGAAAGAGAATATCGCCGGGAGCTTCAGGATGCGGTGGTGCGCTTGAACGAGCGAACCAAGAAAACCGGAATTCTCCGGGAGCGCATCGAACAGAACCGGGAATCCGCGATGGATATGGGAAATAAGAACGTATCCAGGCAGGCGGAAATCAACACATTAAAGAATTATCAGAAGACCCTGCGAGACCGTCTGGAGCAGATTTCGTCGGAGAGTGAAGGACGGGAAGAGCAACTTCAGCAGAACCGGGCACGCCTGGAGGAGATGGAGACTGCTTTTACGGAAAAAGTAGAGGAGCAGGAAAATCTTCGCCGTACGGTGGAATCCCACACGGAGGAGATTCACCGCTATGAGGAGAAAATCGCGGCAGCGTCCAAGAGGCTGGAAGAAATTCTGCTTCAGGTGAATCGTCGGACGGCGCGGCGGAATACCATCGAAGAGATGGAAAATAACTACGAAGGATACAACAACGCGGTTCGAGCGGTGATGCAGAAGAACCTTCGGGGCGTGATTGGGACGGTGTCCGAGCTGATGTCGGTGCCGGACGGATATGAGCTGGCGATTGAAACCGCATTGGGCGGTGCCATGCAGAACATCGTGTGCGAGGACGACCGCTCCGCAAAACAGGCCGTGGAATGGCTGAAGTCCACTCGGGCGGGAAGAGCCACATTCCTCCCAATTGCGTCGATTCACAGCCGTCCGATATCGCCGGGAGCGGCGGAGCACATGGATGGATATCTAGGCATTGCCGCGGAAATGATTGATTTTGAGCCGGCGTATCGGGATATTTACGGATACTTGCTGGGCCGGGTAATCCTTGCCGACAACATGGACTGTGCCGTGGCGATTTCAAAGCGAGCGCCGGGCGGTTTTCGAATCGTGACCCTGGAAGGAGAAGTTATTTCCTCCAGCGGTGCCATTACCGGCGGAAGATATCGGAATAAATCCGCCAATCTTCTGGAGCGAAAGAAGGAAATTGCTGCACTGGACCGGGAAATTGAATCTCTTCACGCATCTCAGAAGAAGGGAAAAGCCTTCCGGGAGGAATGCGTTCACTCCCGGGATGCGGCGAGGGAAGAGCGAAAGAAGCTGACGCAGCGGCTTCAAGAACTGGAAGTCCAGCTCAACGTATTAAAGAGCGAGAAGGATCACGCCGAATCCTTGGTAAAAGAAAGCGATACCGCGACCTCCCGCTATTCCGAGGAACTGGAGAATATACAGGATGATTTGAAGCGGGCGGAGGACATGATTCTTCGTTACAAGAATCAGATTGACGAAGCGGAAAAAGAAATTCTACGCATGGAAGATGAGTCGGAACAGCTGAGTGCAGATGTGGAACGGTACTCTTCGGATTCCGAAGAGTGTCAGGAACAGGTGGTTTCCTACAAGGTTCGGCTCGGTGAACAGGAACAGAAGATTCTGGCCATGAACGAGACCATTGAGCGAATCATCGACGACATTACCGAACAAGAAGATGCGTTGAATTCCGCCGAAGAAGAGTACGAAGAGCAGAACCGACAGCGACTGCTGCTCACCACTTCCGGAGCGGAGTCCGACGAAAAGGAAACCGCTCTGAAAGCGGAAAAGAAAGCGCTGGAAGACCGAGAGGTTCAGCTGACCGCAGATATGGATCGGAATAGGTTGGATCAGGAGCGCAGAATCGAGAATCAGAAATCCATATCCCGAAATGTCACAGACATGCAGGATCGGAAATATAAGCTGGAAATTAAGAATGCGAAGAACGAGACACTGCTTTCTTCTCAGAAGGATAAGCTGTGGGATGAATTCGAGATGTCCTACGCGGAGGCTCTGGAACTGCGTTCCGAGGATTTTGCCATCACTTCCGGCAACAAAGAAGCCCGGGAGATTCGGCTGCGTATGGCGGAGCTGGGCGACGTCAACATTTCTGCAATTGAAGAGTACCGAAATGTGAGCCGTCGATATGAATTCATGACCACCCAGGAATCGGATCTGACCAAGGCCATGGATGAACTGCAGGGCATTATCCGGAGCATGGACCGAACCATTCGGGAACGGTTCAAGGATAATTTCGAACGAATCGAAACGAATTTTGAGAGCACCTTCCGAGAGCTTTTCGGCGGCGGTCATGCGGAACTCAGTTTGGAGGATGAACAGAATCCGTTGGATTCCGGAATCGATATCATCGCGCAGCCGCCGGGGAAATCGTTAAAGAACATCAACCTGATGTCCGGTGGAGAGAAAACCATGACCGCCATTGCACTGATGTTCGCGGTACTGAAGACGAAACCGACGCCGTTCTGCATTCTGGACGAGGTGGAAGCGGCATTGGACGAAGCGAATATTGAGCGCTTCTCGGATTATTTAAAGAATTTCCATGAAATTCAGTTTGCAATTATCACCCACCAAAAGGTGACGATGGAACATGCGGATGTGCTATATGGTGTAACGATGCCGGAACAGGGCATTTCCCGGATGCTGTCTCTCAAATTGGAGGATGCGCGGGAATTGGATCTGGACTAACCGGAACAGTGAGGAACAAAAATGGGTATTTTTAAAGAAAAATCAACCTTTGCGAAATTTAGAGAGAAGATTACCAACGTAATCGTGGGCAACCCGAATCTGGATGAGGATTTTCTGGATGAGCTGGAAGAATCCCTAATCATTTCGGATATCGGAATTGATACCACCGAGAAGATTATGGAACAGCTCCGGGAACGGGTGAACGCCCGCTACATTACGAAACCGGAGGAAGTGCAGAAAGCGTTGGAAAGCGTTATCGCGGATCTGGTGGATAAGGGGGAACGAAATCAGCTGTGTAAGGAAAACCCGCTGATTATCCTGATGATTGGCATCAACGGCGGCGGAAAGACCACATCCATCGGAAAAATTGCCAACCTGTGCCAAAAATCCGGCCGGTCTGTCATGCTGGCGGCGGCGGATACCTTCCGTGCGGCGGCGGCGGAACAGCTGCAGCAGTGGGGCGAGCGAATCGGCGTGAGAGTTATTCGTCACGAAGAGGGCACGGACCCATCGGCGGTAATCTACGACTCGATTCAGGCCGCAAAGGCAGCGGGAACGGACGTGCTGATCTGCGATACGGCGGGCCGTCTTCAGAATAAAAAGAACCTGATGAAGGAATTGGAGAAGATGAACCGAATCATCGACCGGGAATATCCGGAAGCGCACCGAGAGACGTTGCTGGTGCTGGACTCCACCACCGGTAAGAACGCGGTGAGTCAGGCGCAGGAGTTCTCGGAAATTGCGGAGATTACCGGGTTGGTTTTGACCAAACTGGATGGAACGGCCCGGGGCGGAATCGCCATCACGGTGACGGATCAATTCGATATTCCGATTAAGTATATTGGCGTTGGCGAAGGTATTGATGATCTGTTGGAATTCGATCCAACACAATTTGCGGAGGAGATATTCGATGAGTAAACCAATTCTAGCGGTCGTAGGACGGCCGAATGTAGGAAAATCCACATTTTTCAACCGTATTATCGGAGAACGAAAGGCCATTGTGGAGGACGTGCCGGGCGTTACCCGGGACCGGATCTATGCGGAGACGGAATGGAACGGACGAGAGTTCGCCATCATCGATACCGGCGGTATCGAGGCCAGCACGGACGATCCGATTCTCTCCCAGATGAGAGACCAGGCGGTGGTTGCCATGGATATGGCGGACCTGATTCTGTTCATGGTGGACGGAAAAGAAGGCCTCACCACGGCGGACATCGAGGTAGGGGCAATCCTGCGCCGTACCGGAAAGAAAGTTATTCTCGTGGTGAATAAGATTGACAATCCGTCCAAGATGCCGGATACCATCTACGATTTTTATGAGCTGGGTCTGGGCGAGCCGATTCCGATCAGTTCGGCGAATATGCTGAACATCGGTGACCTGCTGGATGAAATCGTGTCCGGTTTCCCGGACAAAGATTACGAGGCAGACGAGGAGAACATCAAGCTGGCCATCATCGGAAAACCAAACGTGGGCAAATCCTCTTTGGTGAACGCACTGACTAAAGAAAACCGTGTGATCGTATCTCCAATCGCCGGCACCACCCGAGACTCCATCGATACTCCGTTCAGTTTTGAGGGAAATGATTTTACCCTGATTGACACGGCGGGACTTCGGAGACGAAGCAAGGTGTACGACTCCATCGAGAAATTCAGCGTCATCCGCGCCATCGCGGCCATTGAGCGCTGCGATATCTGCATCCTGATGATCGATGCCATGGAGGGCATTACGGAGCAGGACAAAAAAATCGCAGGTATTGCCCACGAGGCCGGCAAGGGCATGATGATCGTCATCAATAAATGGGATCTGGTAGAGAAGGAAACCAACACCATGCGGGACTACGAGCGAAAGGTTCGTGCCGAACTGCTGTTCGCTTCCTACGCACCGATTCTGTTCACCTCGGTTCTTCAGGGGCGCCGAATCTACGATATTCTTCGAAAAGCGGCTGCTATTCAGGAAATCCGCATGAGAAGAATCACCACCGGCAAGCTGAACAACCTGATTGAAGATGCGGTGATGATGCGTCAGCCGCCGTCGGACAAGGGCAAGAGACTGAAGATTTATTATGCGGCACAGATTGGGGTTGCGCCGCCACTGTTCTCCTTCAATATCAACTCCAGAGAATTGATGCATTTTTCCTATGCTCGTTATCTGGAAAACAGACTGAGAGAAGCCTATGATTTCGAAGGAACATCGGTGAAATTTGTGTATAACGAGAAAAAAGGAGACAATTAAGGATGCCGTTTCAATTTAAAATCATTATTGTTGCGATAGTATCGTATTTTCTGGGAAATATCTCCCCGGCCATCTTGGTGGGTCGGCTTCACGGAATCGATATCCGGAAAGAGGGCAGCGGAAACGCGGGAACCACCAACGTGCTTCGGGTGCTGGGGGTGAAAGCGGCAGTGGCAACTCTCGCCATTGATGTGTTGAAGGGATACGTTGCGGTGCGCATCGGTTTGAATTACGGAGATATCGGTGCCATGATTGCATTCATCTGCGTAGTGTACGGTCATATTTTTCCGGCTCTATATAAATTCAAGGGCGGAAAAGGGGTGGCCACATCCCTGGGTGCGGCACTGGCTCTGGATTGGCCCAGCGCCTTTGCACTGATTCTGATTGCGATTGCGGTAACCGCACTGAGCCGGAAGATGTCCCTGGGGTCCATCACGGCGGCGGTATCCTATCCGTTCTTAATTGAATACTATTACTCGTCGGTGCTTCCGATGGCCATCGTATTGGCGGTTACGGTAATCGTAATGCACCGCTCCAATATTCAGCGCCTGATTCGCCGGGAGGAACCGTCTCTCAGCTTCGGCGGTAAAAACAAAAAGGAAGATGCGGAGACAACCGAGTCAAAAGCGGAAGCCTCGGAGGTATCGGGTGCTTTCGAAAAAGCGGAGGAACCGATCCCACAGCCGGTTGTTTTCGAAAACAGCTGCGAAGGAAAGTTGGAAGCGGTTCCGGAGGAGAATCCGGAAGAAGAAAATCCGGAAGACGAGGCTTTGGAAGCTCCGGAAGAACCGATGGATTACTTCAGTGATGTAACGATTCCGAAGATGCGGGAAAGCGACCGGAAGCGGATTGCGGTAATCGGCGAAACGCCTTCGGCCCTGGCCCTGGCCAACCGGCTTCTGTATCAGGCACACAACGTGGTGTTCTACGTTCGGAATAAAGAAGAAATGCATCACCTGACGGATACCCGTCATTCGGATTTACTGCCGGACATCCTGTTGTGCAAACGACTTCGTTTTACGGCAAACGCGAAAACGGCGGTCCACAACCGCAGCTGTATCATAATGGATCCGGCGGACGAAGCGGCATGGAAGAAATGCGTGAAGCTGATGGGGAAAACCGAGCAGACCGTTGTCCTGGTGCTGGGCGACGCAGGGGAGGAACTTCCGGAAGAACTGCGGGCCCATCGAATCGTATACCTGGAGAAGCCTGAAACCGTGAATACCTTGACCCACAACGAGGATGTGACCGTGAATGCCCGGTCCAAGGACAAAGATGCGCTGAAGACCGTGGAAGAAATGCTGCGGGATGAGACATTTAGAATTAAAACGATAGAAGAGGAATGAGTCTTTTGAGCAAGAATTATCATATTATTACCTATGGCTGTCAGATGAACGAGCACGATTCGGAGAATATCGCCGGAATGCTGGAAGCGCTGGATTACAGCCATACCCCGAATCCGGAAGAAGCGGATGTTGTGGTGATGAACACCTGCAGCGTTCGGGAACATGCGGACAAGCGTTTCTTCGGAATGCTGGGACAATTCAAGAAACAGAAGAAAAATAACCCGGACTTTATCATTTGCATTTGCGGATGCATGCCGCAGCAGCCGCATATCGTGGAGGAAATTCGGAAGAGCTTCGGCTGGGTGGACATCGTGTTCGGTACCCAGACCATTGCGGAATTCCCGAACCTGCTGATGGAGCGGATTCGCACCGGAAAGAAGCAGTTCTCCATCATCGCCAACAATGAAGAGATTCCGGAAGAAAAGGAATCGAAGCGGGAATTCAAACACAAGGCACTGGTGAATATTACCTATGGATGCAATAATTTCTGCACCTACTGCATCGTTCCGTACACCCGCGGACGGGAGAAGAGCCGGTCCCTTCGGGCGGTGAAGCAAGAAATCATCAACCTGGTGAACGACAGCGTGAAGGAAGTGATGCTGCTGGGACAGAACGTGAACTCCTTCCGAGATGCGGACGGAAACAACTTTGCGACACTGATTCGTGCTTTGGATGAAGTGGAGGGACTGGAGCGGATTCGCTTCATGACGTCCCATCCGAAGGACCTTTCCGATGAGCTGATTGCCTGCTTCGGAGACTGCAAGAAGCTGTGTCATAACATCCATCTCCCGGTTCAGTCCGGCAGCGATGAGGTGCTGAGACGCATGAATCGACACTACAATCGGCAGCGATACATGGAAATCGTGGAAAAGCTTCGGGCAACCTGTCCGGACCTTTCCATCTCTACGGACATCATCGTGGGATTCCCGGGGGAGACGGAAGAAGATTTTCTGGATACGCTGAGCCTGGTGCGGGAAGTGGAGTACGACTCCGCCTTTACTTTTATCTACTCCCCGAGAGTGGGTACTCCTGCGGCGAAATACGACGAGCAGATTCCGGAGAACATCAAGCACGAGCGCTTTGACCGATTGGTCGAGGAAGTGAATCGATGCTCGGCGAAAAAGAATTCCGAATACCTGGGAAAAATTGTTGCCGTTATGGTGGACGGTCCCAGCAAGAACGATGCCGGCGCATGGTCCGGCCGGACCGACACCTTTAAGCTGGTGAACTTCACATCGGAAGAACCGTTGACGGAAGGACAGATGGTTTCGGTTCGCATCACGAAGACGAAGACATTTAGTCTGGACGGAGAGAAGGTGGACGCATGAAAAATCGCATGAAACAACTGGGCATTCTGCTGGTCATCCTGCTGATGGTGAACATCGCTCAGAACGGTCTGACCAATCCGAAGACCTATTTCCTCAATATGCTGATTGCTCTGCCGGGAATCGTCATCGGCCTGTCTTTCCATGAGTTCGGTCACGCATTTGTGTCCGATCGCCTGGGTGATCCGACACCGAGAGCGCGGGGAAGGGTAACGCTGAATCCGCTGGCGCACTTCGATCCGATAGGATTCCTGGCGCTGATGTTCTGTGGATTCGGATGGGGCATCCCGGTGGAAGTCAATTCGAGATACTATAAGCATCCGAGAAGGGATGAGCTGCTGGTATCTTTGGCCGGGGTGGTAATGAATCTAATCGTCGCCATCGTATTCAGCTTCATCGTTCACTTCGTGTACATCAACGTACCGTACGCTAAGCTGTCCGACGGAACTCTTATGGGAACGCTGTTCAACATCCTCTTGCAGGTGGTTATCGTCAATGTGGTATTGATGGTATTCAACCTGATTCCGGTTCCGCCGCTGGATGGATTCGGCATAATTACGGAAATTTTTAATCTGCGGGAAAAGAGCTTCTACTATACGCTGTACAACTACGGCTTCCCGATTCTCATGATTCTGCTGATCGTGGGCGTGGTGGATAAGATTCTTAATCCGATGGTAAACGGCGTCTACGCACTCTTGCTGCAGTATATTATTTTATAAAATTAGAATTTCACAGAATCTTCACAAGAATTGTTAGCACTCGACACAGTCGAGTGCTAAATTTTTATTGTAAGAAAAAGGGCAACCAATCAATCAAGGATTGTTCACATAAATGAAAACTAAATTCACGGAGGTGAAGTGGAATGAAAATTGAAAAGTATACGCAGAAGATGCAGTCGGCAGTGATGGATGCACAGAACCTGGCCATGTCCTACGGCAACCAGGCCATCGAAGTGGAGCATCTGCACTACGCCATCGTCAGCGATCCGGACGGCTTAATTGCAAAGCTTCTGGAAGCGATGAACGTCAACGTCTCTTCATATAAGGAGGATCTGAAACAAAGTCTGGAGAAACTGCCAAAGGTCAGCGGCGGCGAGGTATATCTTTCGACGAAGCTGAACAAGGTGCTGATGAATGCGGAGAGCATCGCATCCGAATTTAAAGATGAATACGTAAGCGTGGAACACGCCTATCTGGCCATTCTCCGGTCCGGCGACAATGAGACGGAACAGCTGATGCGTCGATACGGCATCCACAAGGATGAGTTTCTGAAGGCACTTACCATGGTTCGAGGAAACCAACGGGTAACCAATCAGAATCCGGAGGACAGCTACGATGCCCTCAATAAGTACGGTATCGATCTGGTAGAATCCGCTCGAAAGGGAAAGCTGGATCCGGTGATCGGAAGAGACAAAGAAATCCGTCGGACCATCGAAATCCTGTCCAGACGGACCAAAAATAACCCGGTACTGATTGGTGAACCGGGTGTAGGCAAAACCGCCGTTGTTGAGGGATTGGCACAGCGAATCGTAAACGGAGATGTTCCGGAGAACCTGAAGGACAAGACCATCTTCTCCCTGGATATGGGATCTCTGATTGCCGGTGCGAAATACCGGGGTGAATTCGAGGAACGGCTGAAGGCGGTTCTGAATGAAATTGACAAGTCCGATGGCAAGATTATCCTGTTCATCGATGAAATTCATAACATTGTAGGTGCCGGAAAAACGGAAGGTTCCATGGATGCCGGAAACCTGCTGAAGCCAAAGCTGGCTCGAGGCGAGCTTCACTGCATCGGCGCCACCACTTTGGATGAGTACCGGAAGTACATCGAGAAGGATGCGGCATTGGAGCGCCGTTTCCAGAAGGTAATGGTGGATGAGCCGAGCGTTGAGGATACCATTTCTATTCTGCGTGGTTTGAAGGAAAAGTTTGAAATCCACCATGGCGTTCGAATTCAGGATAATGCACTGATTGCCTGTGCCACCCTGTCCAACCGGTACATCAGTGATCGGTTCCTTCCGGATAAGGCCATCGATCTGATGGATGAAGCAGCGGCACGAATCCGGACCGAAATCGATAGCATGCCGGCGGAACTGGATACCATTTCCCGTAAAATCATGCAGCTGGAAATTGAGAAGCAGGCTTTGTTGAAAGAAGAAGATAAGGGCAGCAAGACTCGACTGGAAACGATTGAAAAGGAACTGGCCGACTTGCAGTCAGACAACAACGAGCTGCGGGCAAAATGGGAAAATGAAAAGCAGGGGATTCAGAATCTGAAAGCAAAGAAACAGGAACTGGAAGAACTGCGTCACGAAATTGAAACCGCAGAACGGAGTTACGACCTGGAGAAACTGGCCAAACTGAAATACGGCGACCTTCCGAAGCTGGAGAAGGAAATCGATGCGCTGAAGGAAAAGGTCAATAAGGACCAGGAACACAAGCTCCTGAAAGAAGAAGTAGGAGAAGAAGAGATTCGGGAGGTTATTTCCGACTGGACCGGAATTCCGGCTTCCCGTCTGGCAGAGACGGAAAGAGAGAAACTCCTGCACTTGAAAGACATTCTTCATCGACGGGTCATCGGCCAGGACGAAGGCATCAATGCGGTTACCGAAGCCATTCTTCGGGCAAGAGCCGGTTTAAAGAATGAAAACCGTCCAATCGGTTCCTTTATTTTCCTGGGGCCGACAGGTGTTGGTAAGACGGAGCTGGCAAAAACACTTTGCGAAACCCTGTTCGATACCGAAAAGAACCTGATTCGAATCGATATGTCGGAGTACATGGAGAAGCATTCTGTGTCCCGTCTGGTAGGAGCGCCTCCGGGGTATGTTGGTTATGAAGAAGGCGGACAGCTGACGGAAGCGGTACGGAGAAAACCGTACAGTGTTATCCTGTTCGATGAGATTGAGAAGGCACATCCGGATGTATTCAACCTGCTGCTGCAGCTGCTGGACGATGGCCGGCTGACGGACAACCAGGGCCGGACCGTGGACTTTAAGAACACGGTTATTATCATGACATCCAACCTGCCGCAGGAGCAGCTTCACAGCTTCTTCCGGCCGGAATTCTTGAACCGAATCGATGATATCGTGGTCTTCCACTCACTGACTCAGGATGAAATTGAGAAGATTGTGGGCTTGACCATGAAGTCTCTGGAAAAGAGATTGGCCGACCGGGATATGAAGGTGGAAATGACACCGGAAGCTACCCATCTGATTGCGATGGAATCCTACGACGAAGTCTACGGCGCTCGTCCGGTCAAGAGATACATCCAGAAGCACGTTGAAAACGAGATTGCAGAACTGATTATCCGAGGCGACCTGACAGAGGGTCACACCGTTCGGGTGGACGAAGCAAAT
The DNA here is from genome assembly GCF_029224645.1 of Mogibacterium kristiansenii. Classification (NCBI taxonomy): domain Bacteria; kingdom Bacillati; phylum Bacillota; class Clostridia; order Peptostreptococcales; family Anaerovoracaceae; genus Mogibacterium; species Mogibacterium kristiansenii. Next base: position 128,710 of record NZ_JAQXUZ010000021.1, on the reverse strand, counting down.
AGTAAATTGAATTTTTCTGTTCAATAGTCTATAATGAAATGGATAATGTAAACTGAAATAGGGGAGACATCTCCTATTTCAGTTTTTGTAGTTTAATTTAAGACACAAGGTGGTTTAATAATTTGAGTAAAAATAAAAGCAATTCCTTTGCCAAAAACGTACTGATGCTGATGGTGGCACAGCTGGTCATCAAGCTTCTGGGCTTAGTGTACCGACTGGCCATTACCAATATTCACGGGTTCGGCGATCTGGGAAACGGTTACTATTCGGCCGGATATCAGGTATACGCCGTTCTGTTGGTACTGTCCTCCCAGGGAATTCCGGGCGCGGTCTCCAAGCTGGTATCGGAGCGAACGGCTCTGGGCGAATACAACAATGCTCATCGGGTGTTCAAGATTTCATTGGTGGTATTCGGTGCCATCGGATTGGCGTGTTCCTTGCTCCTGTACTTCGGAGCGGATGTCATTGCCGGGAATATCATGCACGTGCCGCCGGTAGCCTATGTGCTGCGGGTGTTGGCACCGGCTATTTTCTTCGTCTGCGTATCCGCCGTTATCCGGGGATATTTTGCGGGCTTGGGTACCATGGGGGCCAGCAGCATTTCTCAGTCCTTGGAACAGTTCTTCAACTGCGTGCTGACCATCCTGTTCGTCTATGCCACAATCGGCAGGGATGCGTACATCATGGCGGCGGCAGGGAATGTATCCACCACGCTGGCGGTGCTGATTTCCTTCTCCTACTTGATTCACTATTATCGAAAATATATCGGGGAATACCGGATGAAATCCGACGATGCGGTGAAGACCGACCGGAAGAGCAACAGGCGCATGGCGAAGCTGATTTTCTGGACGGCGATTCCGCTGACCATCGGATCCGTCATTTCCGTCGTAACTGCTTTTATCGATACGGTAACCGTGAGCAACTGCATTCAGATTGCGTTTAAGGGAATTCTGGGCAGCAAGCAAGCTTTGGAGGAAGAGGCGATGCGGGCGACGGGAATTCTGTCCAAGGTGGACACCCTGACGAATTTGCCGCTGGCGGTGAACCTGTCCTTCTATTCGGCGCTGATTCCGGAAATCACTTCGCTGCTGACGAAGAAGGATTACAGACAGGCGGCGGAGAAGATTTCCATGTCCGTCACCGTCTCCATGCTGATCATCATTCCGTGTGCGGTGGGCTTTACGGTGCTGGCGGATCCGATTCTCCGGCTGCTGTATCCCAATGCGCCGGACGGGGCACTGGTGTTCCAGCTTTCTGCGGTGACCATGATTCTGGTGGCGGTAAATCACACGCTGCAGGGATCGTTGTTCGGTCTGGGACGGATGTATACGCCGGCGGTGGCGCTGCTCACCGGGGCGGTGGTGAAGATCGTTCTGAATTTGATTTTAATCAGCAATCCGAAAATCGGCATGTACGGAGCACCGATCAGTTCCTTTGTCTGCCAGCTGATTGCTTTTATCATCATATACGTTACGCTGAAGAAGTCCATCACCATTCGCATGAACAAAAGAAAGTGCATTGCGGTGCCGGTGATTTCCGGCGGCGTGATGGGTGCGGTGATTCTGATTGCGTACCGTCTGCTCAGCGGTGTGCTTGGAAATGCCGTCACCACGCTGCTGTGCATCCTGTTGGGTGCGATTATCTATGCTTGGATGATTCTGGTACTGAAGATGTTCACCAAGGACGAGCTGATGGATATTCCGATGGGCGGAAAAATATATGCTGTTGCACATAAACTGGGAATTTATAAGGAGTAAAGCATGAAACGAATCTGGTTTACAATTGTTCTATGGGGGTCGAAGTTCGGCCTGTTCCTGTGCCGGCTTCTGGGAAAGAACGGAACCTATATTGCCGGAGCTTTTGCACTGAAGCTGCAGAAGGACTTCATTACCCATTTCACCCATGTGGATCCGGAGCGGACCCTGTTCATCACCGGAACCAATGGAAAATCCACCACCAATAACCTGATTGTGCACGCACTTCGGGCATCCGGAAAGAAGGTAACCACCAACTTGGAGGGCGCCAATCTGATTACCGGCGTGGCTACCGCCATGATTCGGGATTCTTCCATGCTGGGTCGTGTGAACGGGGATTACCTGATCTTCGAAACCGACGAGCGGTATTTGGCGCAAATCTATGAGCAGCTCCCGGCGAAGAACCTGTGTGTGACCAACATTCAGAAAGACCAGGTTCAGCGAAACGGAGAGCCGGATTTCATCTACAAGAAAATCGCCAAAGTGGTGAACAAGGATATGAGAATCTTCGTGAATAACGAAGAGCCGAGAGCACTTTCCCTGGAGGACTATGCGGGGGAAGTTCGGACTTATAGCGTGGAACGCCACAGTAAGTCCTTTGAGAAAAACGGTTTCTACGATGTGACCATGGGCTGCCCGAAATGCAACAACAAGATTGCTTTTAACTATTACAACGTGGATAATGTGGGGGAATTCCGATGCACTTCCTGCGGGTTCCACAGCCGGATTCAGCCGGACGTTCAGGTGACGGATGTGGACTTCGAGAACCGCACCTTCCGCTGCGACGGCGTTTCCGTTCACATGCCGTACGACCAGCCGTTCTTCCTGTATAATTACGCGCTGGCCATTGCGGTTTGCAAAATGTTCGGTGTGGGTGCGGAATCGGTAAGCAAATCCTTCGAGTCCTTCCGAAACATCGCCGGAAGACTGGAACTGATTCCGTACAAGACCAAGGAAATCAAATACATTCGAATCAAGCAGGAGAACCCGGAAACCCTGACCACCGCTTTTGATTTCATTTCTCAGGATAAGGAACGGAAGATTTTCCTCATCGGACTGGAGCAGCTGGAAGACTTCCAGCCGTTCTACACCAACACCTTCTACGCCTTTGACTGCGATGTGGAATCCTTGCTCCATTCCAATATCGAGCACTGCATCAGCTTCTCCGAAGCGGTGGCATACGATACGGCCAATCGGCTGATCTACGGCGGATTCCCGGAAGACCGGATCACCGTCATCCCTTCGGATGAAAACGATGATATTTTTGCGGAACTGGATAAGTACGATTGCGACAACGTATATCTGATTACGTGGCTTCATAAATATGAGCAGATGATGGAGGATTTACCGAAGTATGAATAAGTTGAACATTACATGGTGCTGGCCGGACATCCTGAACCTCCACGGAGATCGGGGCAATGTGATGGCGCTGGTACGAATTGCCGAGAAAATGGGGCTGGAAGCGGAAGTGCACAAAGTGGTGAACTTCGGCGATGAAATCGATTTGGACAATACGGACATATTGCTGCTGAACCCGGGAGAATTCAAATCCTGTGAGTACATCGTTAACGCTTTTTCACGGATAAAAGAAGATTTGGACGACTACATCTACCGGGGAGGCGTGATTCTTGCGGTGGGAACCACCGGTGCGTCTTTCGGTAAGACCATTCGCAAGCTGGACGGAACTGCCGTCACCGGCCTGGGATACCTGGATATGGAATGCCGGGAACGGGACAGTATCGTGGGAGATGACCTGATCTGCAAGATGCGGGAGACGGGCTTCGATTTGAACGGAAGCCAGATTCAGGTGATGGATACCTTCCTGAACGGCGATATTGCGCTGGGAGATGTGGAATACGGATACGGTAACTGCAGCTACGAAGACCGGAGAGAGGGGGCTCGTACCGAAAACCTGATTTTTACCAATATGTTGGGACCGGTTCTGGTGAAAAATCCGTGGCTGGCACAGGAATTGATTCTTTGGGCCATGAGCAGCAAAGGCGTTATGAATCTTCCGAAGCCGGACGAAGGGGAGTTTGAACTGGAAAGAAAATCTCTGGAATGCGTTCGCCGCTACAATCAGACGAAACAGAATAAATAAGGAAACGGGCTGGGGATTGTGAACCCGGCCCGTTTGGATGGTGTTTTTATTCGATTAGAAGAATTTGCTCATGCGGCGGAGTTTGGAATGATCCATGTGAACCTGCATGGCTTCCCGGCCTTCATCCGGATTTTTGGTTTCAAAAGCACTGAAAATCGCCCGGTGTTCTGCCAATATAGTGTTCAGATAGTCATCGGAGAATGATTTTGGCGGTGCGGAATGCTTCAGATACGTCTGGTAGGTGTGCAGCGTCTGATAGAGCATCCGGTTCTGGGTGCCGTTATAGATGATGTCGTGGAACTGAGAGTTAAAGCTCAACACTTTTTCTACATCTCCCTTCATGGTGTAGAATTCCATGAATTCGATATTCTCTCTCAGCTTGTCGACGCCTTCCTCATCCATGCGCTGGATGGCCCATTCTACGGCTTTCATCTCAAACTGTGCCCGAAGATCGAAAAGATCGGAGATATCCCTGCGGCTTAGGCCGATGGCGAAAGCGCCTCGATGCGGAATATTCTCAATCAGACCGTCAGCTTCCAACTGACGAAGCGCCTCGCGAACCGGTGTGCGGCTGACATCATACTGCTTGCAAATTCGCTGCTCGGTTAATTTCTCTCCGGATTTAATCTTTCCGGAAAGGATATCTTTCTGAATCGCGGTGAAAAGCGTGTTCGAAAGAGGCTGGCTGATTTCTTCGGTTTTCTTATCCATATTTAACCCCCTTGTAATACTTTGGTCTCTATGTATACAATTATATAATCTGTGTACGATAAATGTCAATACCGGAAAGGAAATAATTATGTCAAAATTATTGGATCCCCGGCAGGCGCTGCAGGTTTTGGACCTGCTGGACCGCGCCTATCCGGAAGCGGGCTGCGCGCTCCATTTTGAAAACCACTTTGAACTGCTGTGTGCGGTGATGCTTTCCGCCCAGACTACAGATGTCAGCGTGAATCGGATTACCCCGGAACTGTTTCGACGGTATCCGGATGCTTTTGCCATGGCAAAGGCCGAACCGGCTTCCTTGGAAGAAATCATTCATTCCATTGGCCTTTACAAAAACAAAAGCCGGAATCTGATCAACATGTCCCGGCAGCTGGCGGAGGAGTTCGGAGGCGAAGTTCCGGGAGATTTCACCGCTTTGACCGGTTTGGCCGGAGTAGGACGGAAGACCGCAAATGTTGTCCTGGCGGAAGGCTTCGGGGTACCGAAAATTGCGGTGGATACCCACGTGTTCCGTGTTTCCAACCGTATCGGTCTGGCGAATTCGGACAAAGTGTTGGAAACGGAGAAGCAGCTGATGCAGATTCTTCCGGAAGAACGGTGGACCCGAGGACATCACCTTTTGATTTTTCACGGACGGAATTGCTGCCGTGCCCGAAAGCCGGATTGTGCCCACTGTCCGGTAAAAGAAATCTGTCGCAGTTCATTAACGGTTGAAAAATAATTACAAAACTGTTAATATATGGTTGGAATTGACTTTTGTAAGGGAGTATCTATGTATCACGTTGTTCTGGTTGAACCGGAAATACCTCAAAACACCGGAAATATTGCAAGGACTTGCGCAGCCACAAATACCCGGTTGCATTTGGTCCGTCCTTTGGGATTTAACATCGATGACAAATCCGTACGGCGGGCGGGACTGGATTACTGGCAGTATGTGGATTTGGAAGTTCACGATAGTCTGGAAGCATTTATTCGGGATTATGGGGATTATCGCTGGTTCCTGGCAACGACACACGGTGGAAAGAAGTACACCGATGTGGAATACAAGGATGGTGATATGATTCTTTTCGGAAGAGAGACGAGGGGTCTTCCAAAGGACTTCATTCAGGAACACCGCGAAGGAGCGGTACGGATTCCCATGAGTGAGCAGACTCGTCTGCGGTCCCTGAATCTGTCAAATTCCGTGAACATCATTTTATTTGAAGCTCTGCGGCAAAATGGTTTCCCCGGACTTCAATAATTGGTGAATTATAAAATGTTTTATTGCAGAAAGGCAATGCAAGGAGGAAAAAATGGTTAGAGTTGGAATCAGTGGCTTTGGAAGAATCTCTCGTGTCGTAATGAGAGCAGCGATGGACATGGAGGATGTGGAAATTGCCGGAATCAACTGGAGAAATTCGGATCTGGACTACATCGTATACATGCTGAAGTATGATTCTACATTTGGCAGATTTCCGGGAACTGTTGAGAAGTATGACAAGGGAATCATGGTTAACGGAAAGAAGATTCCGGTATTCATGGAAGGCGATGCACACGATATTCCGTGGGGAGATTGTGGTGCAGAATATATCATGGAAGGAACCGGTGCGTACAACACCACCGAGAAGGCACAGGCTCACTTGGATGCCGGTGCAAAGAAGGTTATCATCTCCGCTCCGGCAAAGGATAAGGAGACCCCAACCTTCGTATATGGCGTAAACCACGAAGGGTACAAGCCGGAATACAACGTGGTATCCAACGCATCCTGCACAACAAACTGCCTGGCACCGCTGTGCAAGGTAATCAACGACAACTGGGGCATCGATCAGGGCCTGATGTCCACCATTCATGCGGCAACCGCAAAGCAGAAGGTAGTAGATGCTCGTTCCATGAAGGACTGGCGTACCGGCAGAAGCGTATTCGGCAACGTAATTCCGTCTTCCACCGGCGCCGCAAAGGCTGTTGGTCTGGTAATTCCGGAACTGCAGGGCAAGATGACCGGTATTTCTTACCGTGTACCGACTTCTGACGTTTCCGTTATCGACCTGAACGTAATGCTGAAGAAGCCGACCAGCTATGAAGAAATTTGTAAGAAGGTGAAGGAAGCTTCTGAGACAACCATGAAGGGCGTTCTGGAATATGTAGATGACGAAGTGGTTTCCGGCGATTTCATCGGCGATGCACACACATCCATCTTCGATTCCAGAGAAGGTATCGAGCTGAACGATCGTTTCTTCAAACTGATTGCATTCTACGATAACGAGTACGGTTACAGTGCAAAGATTCTGGAGCTGATTCGTCATATGTATCAGGTAGATCACAAGTAAAAAAATATGAATGATGAAGCCGCGCTGTTTTCGGCGCGGTTTCTGAATGTTATTCCTTGTACAACAGAAAGAAAGGTGTACTATGAAAAAAACTGTCAGAGACATTCAGTGGGCGGGAAAAACAGCGGTAATGCGTTGTGATTTCAACGTTCCGATGAAGGATGGCGTTATCACGGACGATACGAGAATCGTGGCCGCGCTGCCGACCATCCGTTACCTACACGAGAATGGCGCAAAAATCGTTCTCATGTCCCACATGGGAAGACCGAAGGGGGAACCGAAGCCGGAATTCTCTCTGGAACTGGTATGCAAGAAGCTGTCCGAGTACCTGAATCTGGAGGTTCACTTTGTTGCCTCCGACCGCGTAGTAGATGAGGACGTGAAGGATCGGGTGCGCAACTTGAAGGCGGGAGATATCGCCCTTCTTCAGAACGTTCGTTTCAGAAATGAAGAGACGAAGAACGATCCGGAATTCTCCAAGGAACTGTCGGAGTTGGGCGATGTATTCGTTCAGGAAGCGTTCGGTACAGCTCACCGTGCACACGCATCCACAACCGGAATTGCATCCTATATCCCGGCGGTATCCGGCTTCCTGATTGAGAAGGAGCTGCAGTTCCTGGGACAGGCAGTCAACAATCCGGAAAGACCGTTCGCCGCAATCATGGGCGGAGCAAAGGTTGGCGATAAGATTCCGGTAATTACCAATCTGCTGAACAAGGTGGACATCCTGATTATCGGTGGCGGAATGGTATATACATTCCTGAAGGCTCAGGGCTATTCCATCGGAACATCCCTGTTGGACGAAGAAGGTCTGGCACTGGTTCCGGAAATTCTGAAGAAAGCCGAAGAAAACAACGTTCAGTTGCTTCTTCCGGTGGATACCGTTGCAGCGGACAAGTTTGCAGAAGATGCGGCTTACGATTGCTATGATGCAGATCGGATTCCGGAAGACCGTATGGGTCTGGACATCGGGCCGAAGACCATTGAGCTCTTTACCGATGCACTGAAGACCGCAAAGACCATCGTATGGAACGGACCGATGGGCGTATTCGAAATGGCACCGTTTGCAGTGGGTACAAAAGCAATTGCGAAATGCCTGGCAGATTCCGACGCAACCACCATTATCGGTGGCGGAGATTCGGCCGCTGCGGTTCAGCAGTTCGGATATGGAGATTCCATGACACATATTTCCACCGGTGGTGGTGCCAGCCTGGAATTCCTGGAGGGCAAAGAACTTCCGGGTATTGCCATTCTGGATGAGAAATAGGATAGGAGATTGCAAAGAATGAAAAGATTTTTAATTGCGGGAAACTGGAAAATGAACAAAACCACTGCGCAGGCCGTTCATTACGTACATGAGCTGAAGGCGCAGAAGCTGACCAATCCGGAATCGGTGGCAATTATTGCACCGTTTACCCAGCTGGAAGCGTTGAAGAAGGAGCTGGAAGGAACCGGAATTTCCTTGGGTGCGCAGAACGTTCACTATGAGCATTCCGGTGCGTTTACCGGAGAGATTTCCGTGGACATGCTGAAGGAAATCGGTGTGGATTATTGCGTCGTTGGGCACTCTGAAAGAAGAGAATACTTTAACGAGACGGATGAAACGGTGAACCGTAAATTAAAGGTTCTTTTGGAAGAGGGCATCACCCCGATTCTTTGCGTCGGAGAGTCCCTGGAAGTTCGGGAGAAGAAGCAGGAGCAGGCATTCGTATGCGGACAGCTGGGTGAAGCATTTGCCGGAATTCCGCAGGAGTATGCGGAGAAGGTGGTTATCGCTTATGAGCCGATCTGGGCCATTGGTACCGGACACACTGCGACACCGGAGCAGGCAGAAGAGATGTGTGCATTCATTCGCGGAATGATGCAGGGATTGTATGACATGTCCATCGGAGATAAGCTCATCATTCAGTACGGCGGAAGCATGAAGCCGGGCAATGCGAAAGAGCTTCTGGAGAAAACCGACATCAACGGCGGCCTGATTGGCGGAGCCAGCCTGAAGGTAAAGGATTTCGCAGAAATCGCAAAGACCGCAGCCGAACTGGCAGAATAATTTAAAGAATATTAGTAAAAAAAGTTCGAGCCATTCACAAGTGAATGGTTCGAACTTTTTCTTATGAAGACCTTTATTCGCAGATTTTATTGAATGTATCCCGCAATGCGGTCTCCGGTTTCCACAGTTCCGGAAATGGCATCGCCGGTTCCGGCAATATCCGCGGTGCGGAATCCATCGGCCAGGAAACGGCGAACCGCATCTTCCACCGCATCCGCTTCCTCGCTGAGATTAAAGGTGTATCTCAGCATCATGGCAGCAGACAGGATGGTGGCAATCGGATTGGCTTTATCGGTGCCGGCGATATCCGGTGCCGAGCCGTGAACCGGCTCGTACATTCCGAAGTTTCCGTCGGCCAGGCTGGCGGATGGCAGCATACCGATGGAACCGGTAATCTGGCTGGCTTCATCGGAAAGAATATCCCCGAACATGTTGCTGGTAACGATCACATCGAAGTGTTTCGGATCGCGGATCAGCTGCATGGCGGCATTGTCCACGTACATGTTGTCCAGCTCAACATCGCCGTAGTCACTGCTCATTTCACCCACGATTTTTCTCCAAAGGCGAGAACTGTCCAGCACGTTGGCTTTATCCACGCTGGTTACCCGGCCGTTTCTCTTGGATGCCATTTCAAAGGCTGTCCGGGCAATTCGCTGAATCTCATAATCCGAATACTTCTCCACATCGTAGGCGGTGACAGAGCCGTCTTCGCCGCTCACCGTCACGTGCTCTCCGAAGTAAATTCCGCCGGTGAGTTCTCGAACAATCAGGATATCCAATCCGCCATCCAGGATGGATGGCTTTAATGGGGACGCATCTGCCAGTTCTTGGAAAATCATGGCCGGTCTCAGATTGGCATAGAGCCCAAGGGCCTTTCGCAATCCCAGAAGGGCGCGCTCCGGACGCTGTGGGCCGGGTACATGGTCCCACTTCGGGCCTCCTACGGCACCCAGAAGAACGGCATCGCTGTTTTTGCACGCTTCCACGGTGGCTTCCGGAAGGCACTCGCCGTATTCATCGATGGCGGCACCTCCGGCCAGAACGGTGGTGTAATCGAATTGATGATTGTATTTTTGGCCGATGGCATTCAGCACTTTGATGGCTTCACCCACGACCTCCGGGCCGATTCCGTCACCCGGTACTACTGCGATATTATATTTCAAGTATTTGCCCCCTGCTTACATGAATTTCTTTTCCTTGTTCATACGATTGATGGCGCTGACCAGTGCGTTTACCGTGGCCAGAATGATGTCCGGCTGAGTTCCGACACCCCAGTACTTCTTTCCGGTTTCATCGGCGATGCACACGTAGGATGCCGCTTTGGATTTGGATCCGACGGTGAGAGCATTCTCTGCGTAAGTGATGAAATCGTACTGAATATCGTATTTTGTTTTTGTCAGAGCATCCCGGATGGCGTCCAGACGACCGTTGCCTTCTCCATCCAGATGGAATACTTCTCCGTGAATCACGGCGCGTACCTTTACGTTGTACAGATTTTCTTCCTTAGTAGAAGAGTAGTGGTTGAAGGTAGCATCTGTAATGTCCAGCGGGGAGAAGTCGTTGATGTATTCTGCGGCAAAGTAGTCCAGAATCTCCTGCGGGGAGAGCTCCTCATGATGCTTGTCGGAAATATCCTTCATCATATAGCCCACCTCGGAACGCATATCCTTCGGCAGATCGAAACCGAAGTTCTGTTTCAGAATGTATGCCACGCCGCCCTTGCCGGACTGACTGTTAATCCGAATGACATCGCCGTCGTATCTTCTGCCCACATCGTGGGGATCGATCGGCAAGTACGGAACCGTCCACCGGTGGAGGTTCTTTTCCTTTCTCCAGTTCATTCCCTTGGAAATCGCATCCTGGTGGGAGCCGGAGAATGCGGCGAATACCAGCTCGCCGGCATACGGCTGTCTCGGGCCCACGGTCATGCCGGTGAATTCTTCGTAGGCTTCCACGATGGCCGGCATGTTGGAGAAGTCCAGGCCGGTTTCCACGCCGTGGGTGTACATGTTCATGGCGATGGTGATGATGTCCGCATTTCCGGTTCTCTCACCGTTTCCGAAGAGGGTGCCTTCAATTCGGTCCGCACCGGCCAAAATACCCAGCTCCGCATCGGCCACGCCGGTGCCTCGGTCGTTGTGAGGGTGGAGGGAGATACGCACGCCGTCCCTATTATGGATGTTCTTGTGCATGTATTCTACCTGATTCGCGTAGATGTGCGGCAAGGACATTTCTACGGTTGCCGGAAGGTTCAGAATCATCGGATGGTCCGGTGTCGGATTCCAGATGTCGATTACGGCGTTGCTCACTTCCAGTGCGTATTCCGGCTCGGTTCCGGTAAAGCTTTCCGGAGAGTATTCAAAGACGAAGTTGGTGCCCGGATACTTGGCCGCATACTCGTTCATGAGCTTGGCGCCGTCGATGGCAATCTGCTTAATCTCTTCCTTTGATTTTCGGAAAACCTGTTCCCGCTGAGCCACGGAAGTGGAGTTATACAGGTGTACCACCGCATTCTTCGCCCCCTGAAGTGCGGCAAATGTCTTGTCGATGATATGGGCACGGGACTGGGTCAGCACCTGTACGGTAACATCATCCGGAATCATGTCCTTTTCAATCAATGTGCGGAGGAATTCAAACTCGGTCTCCGATGCTGCCGGAAATCCCACTTCGATTTCTTTAAAGCCGATGTCCACCAGAACTTTAAAGAATGCCAGCTTTTCTTCCAATGACATGGGAACCACCAGCGCCTGATTGCCGTCTCGGAGATCCACGCTGCACCAGTAGGGTGCTTTTTCGATATGATCCTTCTTTACCCAGTCGTAGGTCGTTTCCGGTGGGTTATAGTAACCCGGCTGATACTTTTTTGCATTTTCCATTTCAAATTCCTCCTAATAATGTAATCTCCCGATGAACAGTTCCATAAAAAAATCCCTTCGCTGTTCACCGTAACCGATGAAACGAAGAGACGAAATAATCCGCGGGACCACTCTTCTTGGCCGCGCCGTAATGAGGCAGCCCACTTGTAGAATGTCAGCTCAGGGGTGAGACACCTAACCGATCCTGCATCCTCACACCACCCGGATGCTCTCTGAAAGTCTCTGTGAAAGGTTTATTCCCGTCAACGCTAATGCATATTCAGTTCTCGTACAGAATACATTATAATTTGTGAAAAGTCAACTAAAAATATTCAGAAGTTTAAAAAATAATACATAACTTGTATCAATACACAAATTTGTGTTGACAATTTATATTCGGTAACTATAATTAAATTATTCAACTGCAAAATTTGACGTAAGAAAGGGTGATATCTATGAAATTGACGGGATCTCAGATTGTGGCTGAAGTGCTGCTGGATCACGGAGTAGACACGATTTTCGGATATCCGGGCGGGACAGCGCTGAATATTTACGATGAACTGTACAAATACAGCGATCGAATCAAGCACGTTCTCACGGCGCATGAGCAAGGGGCATGCCATGCGGCGGACGGATACGCCAGAGCCACCGGAAAAGTCGGGGTGGTAATGTCTACCAGCGGACCGGGAGCGACGAATCTGGTAACGGGAATTGCTACGGCATGTCTGGACAGCGTTCCGCTGCTGGCCATCACGTCCAACGTGCCGGATTCATTAATCGGTAAGGACGCATTCCAGGAAATCGACATTGCCGGTGTAACTATGCCGATTACGAAACATAATTTTTTCGTGAATCGAATCGAAGACCTGGCGGACACGCTGCGGGAGGCATTTGTCATCGCCCGGAGCGGGCGGCCGGGACCGGTTCTGGTGGACATCACAAAGGATGTGACGGCGACCACCTATGAGTACGAGAACAAGAGACCGCTTCCGCTTCGTCCGGATCCGGAGATTCGGAAGGACGACATCCGGGCGGCGGTGAAGATGATCAATGCCGCAGAGAAGCCGGTGATGTATGTGGGCGGCGGCGTGATGCAGTCCTGTGCCTGTGAATTGGTTCAGGAACTGGCGCGAAAAGCCAACATTCCGGTGGTCAATACGCTGATGGCAACAGGCGTAATGGATACCGAGGAGGACCTCTGCCTGGGCATGGTGGGAATGCACGGTTCCGTCGCCGCCAATCGGGCGATTCAGCACGCAGATCTGATTATTGCACTGGGTGCCCGCTTCAGCGACCGCGTGGCGCAGGATACCAAAACCTGGGGCCACAGTGCCCGCATCCTTCAGGTGGATATCGACAACAGTGAGATCAATAAAAATGTCATGATTGACAAATCGGTCATCGCTAACGTTCACGAATTTCTGGAGAAGGCCATTCCTTTTGTGGAGAAGGCGGATCATTCCGAATGGAGGGAGCGGACGGTTTCCTGGAAGAAGAAAGCACCGTACGTAAAGGCGACCGACTGTCCGCTTCATCCGAAGGATATCATGACCACCATTTCCGAATTCGTAAATGACGATGCGTATTTCGTAACAGATGTGGGACAGCACCAGATGTGGGCGGCGCAGTATCTTCACCATCGGAAACCGCACCGGTTTATCACCAGCGGCGGACTGGGTACCATGGGCTTCGGATACGGTGCGGCTATCGGCACTCAGATGGCCCATCCGGATCATCAGGTGGTACATATTACGGGGGATGCCTCCTTTCAGATGAACCTGAACGAGGTGGTTACCGCGGAGACGCAGCACCTGCCGATTATCACGGTGATTCTGAATAATTCCGTACTGGGTATGGTATACCAGTGGCAGACCATTTTCTACGACCGGCGATATTCCAACACCACGCCGCATCGGAAAGTGAACTATGTGAAGGTGGCGGAAGGGTTCAGCATTAAGGGATTCCGGGCAACCACGCCGGAAGAGTTCCAAGATGCATTCTGCCAAGCGCTTCAGGAAGACGGTCCGGTATGGATTGAATGCGTTATTTCTCAGGATGAGCGCGTGCTGCCGATGATTCCGGGCGGCAAGAGCGTGGATGATATGATTGTAGGATAGGAGGGCGTCATGTATAAGCCATTGAAACAAGAAATCGTCAGCGTCCTCGTTCAGAACCAGGCCAACGTTCTGACCCGCGTCATCAGCATGTTCGGCCGAAGAGGATTCAATATTGACTCACTAACCGTATCTCCAACCAACAATCCGAAGCTGTCTCGGATTACCATCATGTTCAGTGCGACGGAGCAGTCCATGCAGCAGATTATCACTCAGACGGAAAAGCTGGAAGTGGTGGAAGAGGTCATTGTCCTCAGCCGGGAAAACAGTTTGTACCGCGAACTCGTATTGATGCGAATTCAGTGCGAGCCGGAACAGCGCAGTTCCGTAAAGGAAATCGTGGATATTTTCAGAGGTAAGATTATCGACCTCTCTAAGCACAGTCTGGTAATCGAATTAACCGGAACTCCATCGAAAATTAACGGTTTCATGGAAGTGATGGAGGAGTATAATATCACTGACGTATGCCGTACCGGAATTACCGGCATCGAAGGTCTGAATCGCGGAGAAGACGACTCGGCACAGAAGAAATAACGTAAAGGAGTATTGGAGAATGACGAAAATAAGCGATAACGTCACAAAAGGAGTGGAGAAGGCCCCGATGCGGAGCCTTTTCTATGCGATGGGATATACCAAGGAAGAACTGGAGCGCCCGCTGATCGGCGTGGTTTCCGCTCACAGCGAAATCGTTCCGGGACATATTCATCTGGATAAGATTACGGAGGCGGTAAAAGCAGGTGTTCGTATGGCGGGAGGAACCCCGATTATGGTTCCGGCCATCGGCGTGTGCGACGGCATCGCCATGGGGCATGAGGGGATGAAATACTCTCTGCCGAGCCGTGAACTCATTGCGGATAGCGTGGAGACCATGGCCAAGGCCCACCAGTTCGATGGACTGGTCCTGGTTCCGAACTGCGACAAAATCGTGCCGGGAATGGTAATGGGCGCGTGCCGCATCAACATTCCATCCATCGTTTGTTCCGGCGGACCAATGATGAGCGGCCTGGTGAACGGCGAAGAAACCTCTCTCTCCAAGATGTTCGAGGCGGTAGGTTCCCGCAAAGCCGGTCTGATTGATGAACAAGGGCTCTGCGAGTTCGAGGAAAACGTGTGTCCGGGCTGCGGTTCCTGCTCCGGCATGTACACCGCCAACAGCATGAACTGCCTGTGCGAGGCCATCGGCATCGGACTCCCGGGCAACGGAACCGTTCCGGCGGTAACCGGAAAGAGAGTAATGCTGGCAAAGCGCGCCGGTATGGCTATCATGGATTTGGTCGAAAAGAACATCTGCCCGAGAGATATCATCAATGAAAAATCCGTTCGGAATGCATTGACCTGTGATATGGCGCTGGGATGTTCCTCCAATACGGTGCTTCACCTTCTGGCAATCGCCAATGAAGCGGGCGTAAAGGTGGATTTGAACATGTTCAATGAAGTCAGCTCCGTTACGCCGAACCTTTGCCATTTGGCACCTGCCGGCGGCACTCATATGCACGATTTGAACAATGCCGGCGGCATTCAAGCCGTGCTGGCGGAACTAAACAAAAAGAACCTGATCGATACCACCGCCATCTGCGCCAACGGGCACACGGTAGCGGAGAATATCGACGGAAAGCGGATTCTGAACAACAACGCAATTCGAAGCATCGATAACCCGTACAGCGAAACCGGCGGATTGGCCATCCTCTTTGGAAATGTGGCTCCGGAAGGCGCTGTAGTAAAAAGAAGTGCGGTCGCACCGGAGATGCTGAAGCATACCGGTCCGGCTCGCGTATTCGACAGCGAAGATGAAGCGATTCAAGCTATTTACAACGGTGATATTCACGACGGAGATGTGGTGGTCATTCGCTACGAAGGACCGAAAGGCGGCCCGGGCATGAGAGAAATGCTGAATCCGACCAGCGCGTTGGCCGGAATGAAGCTGGACAAAACCGTCGCCCTGATTACGGACGGACGTTTCAGCGGCGCCAGCAGAGGTGCCTCCATCGGACACGTGTGCCCGGAAGCGGCAGCCGGCGGAAACATCGGTCTGATTCAGGAAGGGGATATCATCGAAATCGATATTCCGGAGTATCGAATTAACGTGCAGTTAAGCGATGAGGAATTGGAAGCGAGAAGAGCTGCATGGAGTGCCCCGGCACCGAAGGTTACAAGCGGCTGGCTGGCAAGATATGCGAAACTGGTAGGTCCTTCGTCGAAGGGCGCAATCATGGAATTGTAGGAGGATGGCATGCTAGAACTAAAGGATTTTGAACAAGCAACGGAAATTGTCCAGAAGGTTGTTCGTCCCACCAACCTGGTATACAGCGATTACTTTTCGGAAATGTGCGGTAACAAAGTATATCTGAAGCCGGAAAATATGCAGCTTACCGGCGCATATAAGATTCGCGGTGCGTATTACAAGATCAGCACATTGAGCGATGAAGAGAGAAGTCGAGGCCTGGTAGCGGCATCTGCCGGAAACCACGCCCAGGGGGTGGCATATGCGGCAAAAGCCTTTGGATGCAAAGCCACCATTGTTATGCCAACCACCACACCGCTGATTAAGGTCAACCGCACCGAAAGTTATGGAGCGACCGTTGTTCTGTACGGCAATGTATATGATGAGGCGGCTGCCTATGCGAAGAAGTTGGCGGAAGAAGAGGGCATGACCTTTATCCATCCGTTTGATGATTTTACCGTGGCTACCGGACAGGGAACCATTGCCATGGAAATTATCAAGGAACTCCCGCTGGTGGATGCCATCCTGATTCCGGTGGGCGGCGGCGGACTTGCTACCGGCGTGTCCACTCTGGCAAAGCTGCTGAAACCAAATGTTCAGATTATTGCCGTAGAACCGGCCGGTGCCAACTCCCTTCAGCGGTCTCTGGAGGCCGGAGAAGTTCGCACCATGGAACACATCCAAACCATTGCGGACGGCACGGCGGTAAAAACGCCGGGTGAAAGCATTTTCCCGTATCTGCAGAAGAACGTGGACCGGGTAATCACCGTAGAGGACGATGAACTGGTAGTGGCATTTCTGGATATGGTGGAAAATCACAAGATGGTCGTGGAGAATTCCGGACTTCTTACCGTTGCGGCACTGAAGCACCTGGATTTCAAAGAAAAGAAGGTGGTATCCATTCTGAGCGGCGGAAATACGGATATCATTACCATCTCCAACATCATTCAGAACGGTCTGATTATGCGGGATCGTATTTTTACCGTATCGGTCATGCTGCCGGATAAGCCGGGCGAGCTGGTTCGCGTAGCGCAGACCATTGCGGACGCGCAGGGCAACGTGGTCAAGCTGGAGCACAATCAGTTCGTCAGCGTGGACCGAAACCACAAGGTGGAACTGAAGGTGACCATCGAGGCCTTCGGAACGGAGCATAAACAGAAAATCATCAACGCATTAAAGGCCCACGGCTTTGATGAAACGGTAGAAACGGGCATCATGATGTAATGCTTTTATAGCAATTAGAATGACGAGATAAGATACTTCAAAAGGCGAACCTTCGGGAACGCCTTTTGAATTGCTTTTTCACTTTGTACTGAATTAAAAACATTATTGAAAAATAACAATAAATTTCCATTTTATTTATTTCCACAAACAAATATTGCGGTGCGAATTATTATCAAAAACAAGTAATAGCGGCTGTAAACCTTGAAATATCAACATATGGATAATCTTATTGTTGACAAGCGTTCAATATAATGTTAGTATACATGAGTAATTTTTTAGCTAGTACATAGTGTTGAAGGGGGGGTGAATATGCATACCGTGCTTATGGCGATTCTTTTAGTTGTAAGTGTGCTGATGATTATTGCGATTCTTCTGCAGTCCAGCAACAGCTCCGGTCTGTCCGGTTCGATTGCAGGCGGTGCAGAGCAGCTGTTCGGAAAGAGAAAGAGCAGAGGATATGATTCCATTCTGGCACGAATTACCGTTGTGTTGGCAGTGGTTTATATCGTTGCAGCTTTGGCAATTGTTACATTGTTCAACTAGTTGACTGCGGTTTCTCGCACTTTTTAACATGATAGACATATTATGAGGCACTTTTAAAAGTGCCTCATAATATTGTTAAATATTATTACTATAAATTGTTTTTTAAGGAGGTTTGAGGCTACATGAATTTATGGATTGCTCCTGTCTGCGCCTTGGTGGGCCTGCTTGTTGCTTTTTGCCTGACATCTTGGGTAAGCAAAGCGGACGCCGGCAACGACAGAATGAAAGAAATAGCCGGATTTATTCACGAGGGTGCAATGGCATTCCTCAAGAGAGAATACAAGACCATGGTTGTGGTTATTGCGGTTCTCTTCGTTGTTATCGGATTCTGCATTAACTGGATATCCGCAGTGCTGTACGTAGTTGGTGCGCTGCTGTCCGTACTGGCAGGATTCTTCGGTATGAACGTTGCGACAAAAGGAAATGTTCGTACTGCAAACGCTGCGATGACTCACGGTATGCCGCGTGCGCTTCAGATTGCGTTCCGCTCCGGTGCCGTAATGGGTCTCTGCGTATCCGGACTGGGTCTCCTGGGACTGGGTGTCGTATTCGTTGTTCTGGACATGGCAACTATCCAGCAGTGTGTAACCAGTTTCGGACTGGGTGCTTCCTCCATGGCGCTGTTCGGCCGTGTGGGCGGTGGTATCTATACCAAAGCTGCAGACGTTGGTGCGGACCTGGTTGGTAAGGTAGAAGCCGGTATCCCGGAAGACGATCCGAGAAACCCTGCGGTTATTGCCGACAACGTAGGTGATAACGTAGGTGACGTTGCCGGAATGGGTTCCGACCTGTTTGAATCCTATGTTGGATCCATCATCTCTGCCGTTACTTTGGCTGCTGTTGCCGTAAATGAGTCCGGTGAGATGTCCATCTTCAACGAAACAACTGCTGCGCTGTTCCCGTTGCTGATTGCCGCAATCGGTCTGATTGCATCCGTACTGGGAATCCTGGCAGTACGCGGCGGCGACAACGTGAACCCGGCAAAGGCTCTGAACATGGGAACCTATGTCAGCGGTATTATCGTAATTATCTCTTCCGTATTCCTCAGCAAGAATATGCTGGGATCTCTGAACTATGCATGGGCAATTATCGCCGGTCTGCTGGTTGGTATTATCATCGGTCAGCTCACTGAAATTTATACTTCTGATGCACACAAGTTCGTTAAGAGCATTGCAGAACAGTCTCAGACCGGTTCTGCTACCACCATCATTTCCGGACTGTCCGTTGGTATGATGTCCACCATTTGGCCGATTCTGTTCATTGCTGTCGGCATCATTGTAGCATACAACTTTGCCGGCCTGTACGGTATTGCACTGGCTGCCGTAGGTATGCTGTCCACTACCGGAATGACCGTTGCAGTTGATGCATACGGTCCGGTTTCCGACAACGCCGGCGGTATCGCTGAGATGTCCGAACTTCCGGAAGATGTACGTCATATCACCGATACACTGGATTCCGTTGGAAATACCACCGCTGCAATCGGTAAAGGATTCGCAATCGGTTCCGCTGCGCTCACCGCACTGGCACTGTTTGCTTCCTTCGCAACCACCGCGAAACTGCAGCAGATCAGCTTGCTGGATCCGATGGTAATCGTTGGTCTGTTCATCGGTGCAATGCTGCCATTCGCATTCTCTGCAATGACCATGAGCTCCGTCGGTAAGGCTGCAAACCAGATGATCGAAGAAGTTAGAAGACAGTTCCGTGAGGACAAGGGAATCATGGAAGGAACTTCCAAGCCGAATTATGCGCGTTGCGTAGATATCTCCACTTCCGCAGCACTTCACGAGATGATTGCTCCGGGAATCCTGGCAATCGTCGCACCGGTTGCAATCGGACTGCTTCTGGGAACCGAATCCCTGGGCGGACTGCTGGCAGGTGCTCTGGCTTCCGGCGTACTCCTGGCTATCATGATGGCCAATGCCGGTGGTGCATGGGATAACGCAAAGAAGTACATCGAAAGCGGTGTATACGGCGGAAAGGGAAGTGAAAGCCACAAGGCGGCTGTCGTTGGTGATACGGTCGGCGATCCGTTCAAGGATACCTCCGGTCCGTCCATCAACATCCTGATCAAGCTGATGACCATCGTATCCCTGGTGTTCGCACCGCTGTTCGTACAGTACGGTGGAATCCTGTTCAAATAAGAATTGTTTTTATTTGAGTAATACGTATATAGGCCGGTGCATTTTGGCGTGCACCGGCTGTTTTTATTGAGATAAATTGTTGATTTGAACAATTTTTAATGATAAAATACTACGGTAATTATATTAAGCAGACTACAAGGAGGGATTAAGTCATGCTAGAGAGATTAGAATCAATTAAAGAACTGGGTCTGAAGAAGATCAAAGAGACCGAAACTCTGGATCAGCTTCAGGAAGTTCGCCGGGAACTGACCGGAAAGAAGGGGGAACTGACGGCCGTACTGAAGAGCCTGGGCTCTCTGGAACCGGAAATGAGAAAAACCGTTGGAATGAGAGCGAATGAGATTAAGAATCACTTCGCTGAGAAAATTCAAGAAAGAGAAGATGAGATCGTTGAGAACCAGAGTGCACTTGACGAAGAAATCGATTTGACTTTACCTGGAAACGCTGTTAGCCAGGGTGCACTCCATCCGATTACGCAGATGCAGTATGACTTGAACGATGCCTTTCTCTCCTTGGGCTTTGAAATATTTAGTGAAGATGATATCAGCAGCGAATTGTTCGCCTTTGATAATCTGAATTTCCCACCGGACCATCCGGCAAGACAGTCTATGGATACCTATTGGATTGAGGGTACCGAGGACAAACAGGGGGCGGAGAGACTTTGCCTCCGTCCACACCTCACCGGCGGTTCCGTTCGTTATCTGAGGGAACACGGCGCACCGGCACGTTTCGTATATCCGGGTCGTGTATACCGTAACGAGAATACGGATGCCCGTCACGAGAGAGCGTTCTATCAATATGAGGCGCTGATTGTGGACAAGGATTTGTCCTTCTCCTCCGGCAAGGTAATGATTCAGGCTCTGCTGGAGAAGGTATTCGGACGCAAGGTGAATGTTCGTATGAGAGAAGGATTCTTCCCATTTACCGAACCGGGATATGAAATTGACATGGAATGCCAGGTGTGCCACGGCAAGGGCTGCCGCGTCTGCAATCAGAACGGCTGGATTGAAGTGGCTCCGGGCGGTGTCATCAACCCGAACGTTGTCCGTGCAGCCGGCCTGGATCCGGACGTATACACCGGATTCTACACCAACATCGGACTGGACCGTTTTGTTATGATGAGATATGGTATCGATGATGTTCGTTTCTTCCACAGCACCGATCTCAGATTCTTTGAGCAGTTCAAGTAGTAAAGGGAGGAAATTAGCATGAAAGTATCATTAAATTGGGTAAAAAAATATGTCGATTTGCCGGAAGATTTGACGCCGAAGCAGATTTCTTTCGACTTAACCATGAGAACCGTAGAAGTAGAGGATGTCATTGACACTTCTGAGAAGTTCCACGATATCGTTGTGGGTAAAATTCTGGAAGTAAAAGAACATCCGAATGCCGACCAGCTCCGGGTATGCATTGTGGAATGCGGCGAGGACGAGCCGAAGCAGATTGTCTGCGGTGGTTCCAACCTGTACGAAGGGGAGATGGTGGTTGTCTCTAAGCCGGGTGCGGAAGTATTCTGGCATGGCGAAGATTCTTTGGTAAAAATCAAGGAATCCAAACTGAGAGGCGTTCCTTCCTACGGAATGATTTGTGGTGCGACGGAAGTGTATCTGGAATCCTACTTCCCGCTGGAAGATGAGCACATGATTGTCGACCTCAGCGACGTAGATTGCGAAGTGGGCCAGAACGTTTCCGAAATCATCGGCATGAACGACGTTGTTTTCGATATCGATAACAAATCCCTTACCAACCGTCCGGACCTGTGGGGTCATTACGGCATCGCAAGAGAACTGGCGGCCATTTACAAATGCCCGCTGAAGCCGCTGCCGGAAGCCGAATTGCCGAAAGACCTGCCGGAATACCGCATTGATGTGGAATCCCCGGAAAAGTGCCCGAGATATGCGGCCTTGGAGATTGAAAACGTATGTGAGAAACCGGCGCCAATCTGGATGCAGACTGCACTCTTGAATGCCGGCATGCGCCCAATCAATGCGATCGTGGATATCACCAACTACATCATGCTGTCCGTGGGACAGCCGACACACGGTTTCGACCGCACTCACGTAGACGGTTCCCATATTATCGTTCGAAATGCGAAGAAGGATGAGAAGCTGACTCTGCTGGATCACGCACTGCTGGATCTTACCGAAGAGGACCTGGTCATCTGCGATGAGCACGATCCGATGGCTCTGGCGGGAATTCGTGGCGGCATCAAGGATTCCATTCTGCCGGAAACCACCGGTGTGGTAATCGAGGTAGCTACTTTTACTGCGGGAACGATTCGCCAGACCGGAAAGCGTTTTGACGAAAAAACCGATGCCTCCATCCGTTACGAGAAGGGACTGGATACTCAGCGTGTGGATCAGGGTATTGCAATGGCCGCTAAGCTGTTCCGCGAGATTTTCCCGGAAAGCAAAATCGTTGCCTTCGGCGATGTGGATCCGACTCCGACTACAAGAAACGAAATTGACGTCACTCAGGAGTTCCTGGACGTACGTCTGGGTAAAGCACTTCCGTCGGAAGAGATTCTGGACATCCTCACGCGTTTGGGCTATGATGTTACCCTGACCGACGGCACCTATCACTGCGTGGTTCCGACCTATCGTTCCACCGGCGACGTCAGCGTCAAGGACGACGTACTGGGAGACATTGCCAGAGTTTACTGCTACGAGAACTTCGAAATGAAGCCTCTGCCGGTGAACTTCGAGCATGCGGTTCGTCAGCCGAAGGAACAGTTGGACAGAAAAATCCGTGAGTACCTGGCATTCCGCTGCGGTTTCAACGAGATTTTCACCTATCCTTGGATTGATGAAAAGTATATTCAGGCGGCAAAGATTGACACATCGGAAGCCATTCGACTGGCAACTCCGCCGGCACCGGAACTGGCCATTCTGCGTCAGTCTCTGATTCCGGGCATGCTGGAAGCGGCGGTAAAGAACCTGAGATACTACGATGAATTCAGAGTGTTCGAAATGGCACAGACATTCCACAAGGGTGAATATCACGAATCCTGCGAAGAGGAAATCCTGCCGGTTCACAAGAAACTGCTCTCCGGAATTATTGTGGGAAGAGATGCGAAGAAGGACTTCTTTGACGTGAAGGGTGTTCTGGAATCCATGTCCCGCTTCTGCCACATGGAGGATCTCACCTTCAAGCAGAAAGAAAAGCCATCCTGGGCAGACGACAAGGTGTATCTGAACGTATTCCACAAGGGTAAGAACATCGGTTCTTTGGGACTGGTATCCGTTCAGGCCATGAACGCGGCCGGAATCAGCAGAACTCAGGTCGCATTCTTCGAACTGAACTTCGATGAAATGATTCCGCTGAACTCCAGAACCAACGAGTTCCACCATCTGCCGCAGTATCCGCTGGTAGAACAGGATCTGTCCATTCTGGTAGATGAGTCCGTTAAGTGGCATGATGTATCGGAAGCGATTCGTCACATGGTGAAGAAGTACGAATTCATCGAAGAGTACCGCGGAAAGCAGATTCCGGAAGGAAAGAAGTCCCTGGTATTCCGCGTATGGATTGGTAACGATGACAGCACCATGACCTCCAAGCAGATTGACAAGAAGATGGCGGCAGTCATGAAGTCTCTGCAGAAGAAGTGCGGTGCCGCTCTTCGAGAGGAATAGTACGCACGGACGATTCTCAGCTTTAAGTTCCTGAGAGATTTCGTAAAAATAAAATCGGATAATCATAGCGATGATGCTACGGTTATCCGATTTTTGAATTGAAATTCAGATATTGAAACTGCAAACGTTACCGGTCGGCGGAGCGAACAATCAGCAGAGTTCCTTCCCGGACGCAAATCTCCACCGTGTCTTCACTGAATTCGTTGCTTACTCCTAGGGTGGATGCCCGCTCCAGAGATGCTCCAGTCAATTCGTATTTGGCACCGCGGATATCGATTCCGGAAGCCTCTGCATTCAAGGAGACGAGGCCGAAATACTTATACCGCGCATCTCGCTTCAACGTGCGGCCGGAATCCTTCAGCAGTTCCATTCTGTTTTTGCCGTCGATGAATTCCATGTGGTCGAAGGAACTGTAGTATTTGTCCAGAAGGCCGATATTTCCCATTGTGTGATCCAGCCGACCGCCCATGCCGCCCAAGAGGATTACGTTTCGGCAGCCTTTTTCCAGAGCGTGGGTCAGCGCCGCCTCTGTATCGGTAAGGTCTTTCTCCGCCGGGTAGGTGATGTAGAGACAGTCGAAATCTTCGTTCAGGGTAGTGGAGTCGAAATCGCCGATGACGCAGTCCGGCTGCAGTACGAATTCCCGAGCTCGGTTCTGACCTCCATCCGCCGCGATGATGTAATCCGCCGATTCCGCCAGTTCCTGAGCCATATCCGGGGTGACACATTCCATGTAAGATAATAGGATCAAGCAGGTATTTTGCATGATGTTCTCCTTTTCGCTTTTACTTGATATTTTATATCATTTATTATAAAATATCCGATAGTCTATTTGCAAATGAAAGGAATTGAAATGAGCGAAGAACAGAAACATTCTTATTTCAGAATTCGAACGAATCCCATGCGAATTCGTCAGGCCGCTTCCATGAACCTGAACGGCTACTGGTGGATTTATTTTATCGGGATTTTCGTATATTACTTTTTTTCGGATATATTAATTAATGTCGTCAGCCGGTACTTCCCATCGGGATACATGGTCATTCCCATGTCCAACCTGCCGGAGGAAATTCAGAAGTCCGTGGCCATGCCACAGATCCCCGTGGTGTTGTTTTTCTACGTGCTTCTGATGAGCGGTGCCTTTGAACTTGGACGGGCGGTATATTCCCTGTCTGCACTGCGGAATCGGTTAGTGATTCCGCGATTGGTATTCGAAGGATTTTCCGTGTACTTCCGGGCAACCGCAATCTGCGTCATTCGTTATTTGCTGACCGCCCTGGGATTCATGTGCTTCTTTTTCCCGGGAATCGTGGTGAATTACGCCTACAGTCAGGCATACTATCTTCTGGCAGAAGATGAGAAGCGGAGCGTGATCGAGTGCCTGCGGGAAAGCCGCCGGATGATGGTGGGGAACAAGCTCACCCTGTTCCGACTGGACCTGACTTACTTCTTTCTGGTTTTCGCCAGCTACCTGCCGTCCTATATTTTGGTGGGCAACGGAACGGTCAGCGTGGACGGAATCAACGGGATGTTGACTTTCTACCTGCTGCAGATTCCGTACTTCATGGCCATGAGCAGCTTCTGCATGGGCCGAACGGTATTCTACGAACTCCTTCGGTTCGGCAGCTTCAAGAATTTCAAATACAGAGGGGAAGACTTCTTCCGCGAGATCGGATCGCTTTAGAATATTTCCTAAAAAGAACTATCGCATATATGAGTAAACGAGCCCGATTAATGTTCGGACTCGTTTTTGATTTCCGTAATGCATCTTTGGATATCTTCCGGCAGCTTGGATTGAATTTCCAAAGGCTCATGGCTCATGGGATGGAGGAATTTCAGATAACAGGAGTGAAGCGCCTGCCGCTGAATATGAGGATCTTCCCCGCCGTACAGCTGATCGCCGGCAATGGGGTGCCCGATGTGGGACAGGTGTACCCGAATCTGATGGGTCCTTCCCGTGTGAAGCGTCAACTCCACCAGGGTATAGCGGTCTCCGAAGTGTTCCAGGACCTGTACATCCGTTACCGCATCCTTTCCGCCTTCCGCCATGACGCTGCGTTGCACCTGATCCTCGAACGGACGGCCAATAGGAAGGTCGATGGTAAAGAATTCTTCTTTTATATCTCCCAATACGACCGCCCGATATTTCTTCACCGTGGTCTGATTCCGCATCTGGTGGGAAATATCGTTCTGCGAGTTGGCGTTCTTTGCGACAATAACGATTCCGCTGGTATCCATATCCAGGCGATTGGCAAAGCGAATCTTGAAGGATTGATCCGTATCGTGCATGTATTTCATGATGCCGTTGGCCAATGTGTGGCTGGGATGTCCCTTGGTGGGGTGCACCGTTACGCCCGGCTGCTTGTCGATAATCAGGATATCTTCATCCTCATACAAGGGAGAAACGGGGATATCTTCCATGGGAAAATCGCTGGTTTCCTCCGGAAGGCGAACCACAATTTCATCTCCCGCCTTAGGTCTTAAATATCCGGGAGACTGCTCTCCGTTCAGATCCACCAGCTTCTGAAACTTAATCTTGGTCTTGAAGCGGCTGGAAAATTTAAAATTGCGGCGAAGAATTTGATTAATGGTCAAATCCTCCCGTTCTTCTTCCTCGGTTACCCTATGACTGTAATTTGACATATTTTTATTCCTATATAATTCCTTTGATGTTATAGAAGTTTGCTCTTCAGCTTCGTCCAATAGTTGTAATCGTGGAACCGAACCAGATGAAGGCCGGCGCCGGAACGATTGATGGTGATTTTCTGCACCTCTTCGTAGAGGTAGTCGAAGCCGTCCACGATGATTTCCAACGTGTCGCCGCAGCTCCGCTTAATCGGCGTCATACGCATGGTCATGTTGGCCGGATAGAGGATGCTGGAACGAAAGCATCGGTAAGCATTGGTGTTGGACGGTGCGATTGGGGTGATCTGCAGCGCATCCAGCTGCGGAGGAATGATGGCACCGCCCAAAGCATAGTTGTAGGCGGTGGATCCCATGGAGGTGGAAACCAGCAGCCCGTCTCCGTAGAATTCCTGTACCAGGGAACCGTCGATTTCGATGCCCAGGTGGGTGAGGTGGGTGTGAGGACCTCGAATGACGATTTCGTTCACGCCCCGAAGCTGATAGGTTCCGTTCACCGTGTCGATGATTGCATCGATGGGCCAGATACTCTGCAGGGTGTATTCCTGTTTCTCGTAGGAATCCAGGAAGCCGGAAATATCCTCCGGCAGAATTTCCTGGAAGAATCCCAGATGCCCCGTATTGATGCCGATAATCGGGCTGGTTGGGAAATCGCAGGCGTGTACCAACCGCAGAAAGGTCCCGTCTCCGCCGATGCAGGTAATCAGCCCCACGGTTTCATCGTAGGAATCCACGATGGTGTAGCCACGCTTCGTCACCTCATCGGTGAACTGCTGACGCGCCTCGTAGGATTTCGGTACATCATTTTGATAGATGTATATTTTCTTTCGATCCAGTTTTTTCATCCCATTTTCTCCTTTTTACTGAGTACTTTTCTTAGATTTCCCGAATCAGTTCATCCACCAACCGGGCGAAGGTGTCCAGTGCGCTTCTCACCGGTTCTTCCGTGCTCATATCCACGCCCGCAATCTTCAGCAAATCGATTGGATCCATGGAATCCCCCAAGGTGAGGAACTTCCGATAGTCCGCAACTGCCGGTGCCCCTTCCGTGAGAATCCGGTTCGCCAGTGCATTGGCTGCGGAATATCCGGTGGCGTATTGGAACACGTAGAAAGAGCGGAAGAAGTGGGGAATCCGGGACCATTCGTATTGGATGAATTCGTCGGAATCCATATCCGGTCCGAAGTATTCTTGGTTCAGCTTCTCATAGGTGCTGTCCAAAAGCTCTGCTGTCAGCGGTTCGCCGGCTTCTGCCATCTGATGCGCTTTCCACTCAAATTCCGCGAACATCGTCTGGCGGAACAGGGTGGACTTATACTCGTCAATATAGAAATTGATGAGGTATTTCCGCATCTCCGGGGAATCCGTATTCTGCAGCAGATAGTGGATGAGCAGCGTTTCGTTCACCGTGCTGGCCACTTCCGCCGTAAAAATAGAATGCTCGCCGTAGATATACGGCTGCGTCTTCCGGGTATACCAGGAGTGCATGGAGTGTCCGCCTTCGTGCACCAAGGTAAAGATATCCTTCAAAGTGCCTTTGAAATTCATAAGGATGTACGGATCGCTGTCATATACTCCGAAGCTGTAAGCACCGGAAGTCTTTCCCTTGTTCTCCATAATGTCCACCCAGCGCTCTTCCAGAATTCCGGTTCGCAGGGTGGAGACGTAATCTTCTCCCAGAGGCTTCAGTGCTTCGCAAGCGATGTCCACTGCCTCTTCAAAGGTGTAATGTTTCTCCGGAAGGGAGACCAGCGGCGTGTACACATCATACATGTGGAGCGAATCCAGCTTCAGCGCCTTCTTTCGAGCCGCCACGTACCGGTGCATTGCCGGAAGCGCCTCGTGCACGGCGTGAATCAGATTGTGATACACGCTTTCCGGGATGTTCTCCGGAGAGAGGGCGGCCGACAGGGCGGAAGAGTAGTTCCGCAATCCGGACAGTATCACATCTTTTTTTACGTTGTAATTATAGAGCGTAGAAATCGTGTTGTTGTATTCCCGATATCGGCGGTACAGGGTCTCAAAGGCAGCCTTCCGAACCGACGGATTCTCCGATTCCATCAGGGTGATAAAGTTGCCGTGGGTCAACGGAATTTCGTTTCCGCCGGCATCCATTACGGTACCGAAAGTCATATCCGCATCCGTCAGCATGGAGTAGGCTTCATCCGGTGCATCCAATGCTTCGCTCAGGGAGGAAATAATTCGCTCCTCTGCCGCAGAAAGGGTGTGAGGCTTGCCTCGGAGAATGGTCTCCAGCATATATCGATACAGTTTCAGCTCATCATTGGCTTCAACGAACTCTTCAATGCGGCCCTCCGGTGCGGAGAGAATCTCCGGAATGATGAAAGCCGTTTTCGAAGACAGCTGCGCCAATACCGACATAGCTTTGTTATTCATGCCGGTGTATTTGGAGTTTCCGTTGTCTTCATCATGCTTCATTCTGGAATAGACGAATGCGTATTCCGCTTTCCGTGTGGCAGCCGCATACAGATTCAGCCCATGCAGAAGCTGCTCCGGGGATTCCGTCAGGTGACCCTGAAGCTCTGCAATGGCGTTTGCCGCTTCCAAAGCTTCTTTCAGATCGGATTCCCACTTGGACTCATCCGGATACATCTTTTCAATATTCCATTTATAGGAAGGGGCAATATCCTCCCGATTTTTAATTTCCTGATTCATAGTAAATCCTTTCGTATGTGTATAGTGAAATCCCTCGGGATATCTAGTTCAGTATATCATTTTTCCCGGGAAAAATTAATAGAAAATAAGAGAGAGGAAGACGGTATGTCATCTCATGCATTATGAAGATCCCGTGAAGTGTTGTGCATTTTCGGAAATTCAGACCCAATCTGCATAACGTTTCACACCAACTTCACAATCCGACCCAGCGGCCACTCTAATTTCTGCCTTTTTCAATGCTGCACGGCGTCTGCGTTCCGATCATCGCAAGCGTTACTTCCTAGGTAAAGTTTGCGGATCTGCAAATATCAATTTTACCGGTAAAGGATTCATGAAAATGCTTGCAAAAAATGGAAAAATGAATAGCCATATATTAAAATTAGAAGATAAGCTTCCTATGTAAGATATGCCGGAGGAATCATGAAGGAGCGAAAGAAATGACAGACGCAGAAAGACTAGAAAAATGGTACGAAGAGCAGAATTTTCTACCGGGGGTAAAGAGCATTTTCAAGAACGTTTATGATAATTATTATGTACAAGACCATGAAGAACCAGTTTTCCACGGAATCCCAGCAGTCTACAAGGTTGTAGGAGATAATTTCATATATGTTCACGGAAAAGAAAAAGAGCATGTTTTATGGGTGTATGCAGGTTCACCCGAGCCAGTTAAGCCGGAAGATGTACCAGAGTTCTTAAATTAGACCAGCGAACGAAAGGAGCGGAACGATGGCGAAAGATGGAATAATAATTCCCTATAAAAAAGCCCTGCACACGCAGGGCATGGCGGAGAGAGGGGGATTTGAACCCCCGCACGGGAATTACCCGCCTGCTGGTATTCGAAGCCAGTCCCTTCAGCCTCTTGGGTACCTCTCCATATTTCAATCATAGCTTTATAATGTTAGCACAAGCGGAACCCTTTTGCAAGAAATTTTTGATATAAAACAATGATACAGCAAAAGTAGGAGAAACCGCGGAAACCTTTTAAAATATGGGCGGGATTTCTTGAAAGTCTTTTGTGAATATTATATAATGAAATGAATATTTATATATAGGAGAGATTCAATGGAAAATTTAGGTCTGAATGAAATACGAGATTTATTCAGAGATTTCTTTGTCAGCAAGGGTCATTACGCCGGAAAGAGTGCTTCTTTGATTCCTCAGAATGACAAGAGTCTTCTGATTATCAACTCGGGAATGGCACCGCTGAAACCGTATTTTGCCGGAGTGGAAACCCCGCCTTCGAAGCGCATGACTACCTGTCAGAAATGCATCCGTACCGGAGACATTGACAATGTCGGAAAGACGGCAAGACACGGTACGTTCTTCGAAATGCTGGGCAACTTCAGCTTCGGAGATTACTTTAAAGAGCAGAGTCTCACCTGGGGATGGGAATTCATTACGGAGTGGCTCAAGATGCCGAAGGATCGAGTATGGGCAACTGTATATCAGGACGATGACGAAGCCCACGACATCTGGGTTAAATTGGGCATGCCGGAAGATCACATTGTCCGCCTGGGCAAAGACGACAACTTCTGGGAAATCGGTCTGGGTCCGTGCGGTCCTTGCTCCGAAATCTTCTTTGACAGAGGCGAGAAGTACGGCTGCGGCAAACCGGATTGCAAACCGGGCTGCGACTGTGACCGTTATATTGAATTCTGGAACCACGTATTCTCCCAGTTTTCCAAGGAGGAAGACGGGAGCTATTCAGACCTGGCACATAAGAACATTGATACCGGAATGGGGCTGGAACGTATGGCCTGCATCATGCAGGGTGTGGACTCCATCTTCGATATCGACACCATCCGCCACATTCTGAATGCGGTCGCTGAGAAGGCCGGAGTGAAGTACGAGCAGGGCAGCGAACAGAATGACATCAGTCTGCGAATCGTTACCGACCACCTGAGATCCATGGTATTCATGATTTCCGATGGTATCCTGCCGAGCAACGAGGGCCGCGGTTATGTGCTTCGGAGACTGATCCGCCGTGCGGCAAGAAACGGAATGATTCTCGGAATCAATCAGGATGACTTCCTGGCAGAGCTGGCCGATAAGGTGATTGAGGTGTCCGGTGGCGCTTATCCGGAACTGGTGGAGAAGCAGGAATACATCAAGAAAATCATCCGGAACGAAGAGTCCCAGTTCTCCAAAACTCTGGCGAACGGGCTCTCCATTCTCAACGATTATATGAGCGATATGGATGCCAAGGGCGAGAAGGTTCTGGCCGGAGAATTGGCATTCAAGTTGTACGATACTTATGGATTCCCGATTGAGCTCACTGAAGAAATCCTGGCAGAGAACGGAAAGACCCCGGATATGGAAGGCTTCCGCCAGAGCATGGCAAACCAGAAGGAAACCGCCAGAGCCGGTCAGAGAGATACCTCGGATGAAGCGTGGAAGGATGCGGGTGCGTACTCCCATCTTCCGGCAACGGAATTTCTGGGTTATACCGAGACCGAAGCAGAGGCAGAGGTTCAGTTCTGCGGTTCCTATGACCGGGAGCGCAAATTCCTGATTTTCAACCGCACACCGTTCTATGCAACCAGCGGCGGCCAGCTCCACGACACGGGAATCGTAACGGCAGGTGAAGCGAAGTATCACATCGTGGATGTGGTAAAAGAAAACGGCATCTTCCTCCACGTTGTGGACGCCGATGACAGCAAAAAAATGGATGCAGTATCCGAAGGCGACCGGGTGACCTTGAAAATCGACTCCGTAAAGCGGAATCGCATCTCCAGAGGGCACAGCGCTACCCACCTGCTGCAACAGGCGCTTCGGGATGTATTGGGCGACCACGTCATGCAGGCCGGATCCTATGTGGATGAAAATTACCTGCGATTTGACTTTAACCACTTCGAGGCAATGACGGGAGAAGAAATCCGAAAGGTAGA
Source organism: Mogibacterium kristiansenii (assembly GCF_029224645.1). Lineage (NCBI taxonomy): Bacteria > Bacillati > Bacillota > Clostridia > Peptostreptococcales > Anaerovoracaceae > Mogibacterium > Mogibacterium kristiansenii. The sequence continues at coordinate 96,839 of NZ_JAQXUZ010000021.1, read as the reverse complement.
AGATATTGTCAATGCACACATCGACGAATTCCTGCCGATTCAGATGCAGGAAATGCCGATTGAAGAAGCGAAAAAGATGGGCGCAATGGCCCTGTTCGGTGAAAAATACGGCGACATCGTTCGGGTAGTCAGCATGGGAGATTACAGCGTAGAATTCTGCGGTGGTACCCATTTGGATAACACCGGAAAGATTGGCGCATTCAAGATTACCGCAGAGTATGGCGTGGCTTCCGGCGTTCGACGGGTGGAAGCCGTCACCGGATCCCAGGTGATTCAGTATCTGGATGCAAAGGCAGCAATTCTGGAAGAAGCTGCGACGGTATTGAAGACCGGCGAAAAGGATCTTCCAAAGAGAGCGGAACAGCTGCTTCAGGACAACCGGGATCTGGAAAAAGAGCTGAAAGCCTTGAAAGCAGATCAGATTGCCGGCTCCGTGGATGCCATCATTGCTTCGGCAAAGGATGTGAACGGCGTCAAATTGATTACGAAGCGTTTTGACGACACCGATGCGGACCAGCTCCGAGAGATGTCCGACGCGATTAAGGAGCACACCGATAACGTTGTAATGGTATTCGCCGCAGTGAACGACGGAAAGATTATTCTGATTGCATCGGTCAGCGAAGACTTGGTATCCAAGGGATATCACGCCGGAAAAATCATTAAGGAAGTGGCGAAAGTTGCCGGCGGCGGTGGCGGCGGCAAGGCCGGAATGGCACAGGCCGGTGCGAAAGATGCTTCAAAATTGGAAGATGCTTTTGCAAAAGCGGAAGAACTCATTGCGGTTCAGTAAGGAGGTATTGCTATGAGTAAAGATACAGTAGTTTTCGAGGGAATCAACGAACAACAGATGACCAACCGTGAGATTCTGGAAACCATCTACAATGCGCTGCAGGAAAGGAATTACAATGCCATCGACCAGATGGTGGGGTATCTCACATCCGGAGACCCTTCCTACATCACCAGCCACAACAATGCCAGACATCTCATCCTCAAGGTAGATCGAGACGATCTTCTGGAAGAGATTCTCACCAGCTATCTGGGAGTTGAGAAGAAGTAATGCGAAAACTAGGACTGGATGTAGGGGATAAGACCATCGGCGTTGCCGTAAGCGACGAATTAGATATCACCGCCCAGGGCGTAACTACCATAGACCGTGTCGGCATTCGAAAGGATGCCGGCAAGGTGATGGATTATGTTCGGGAATACGATTGTGATACCGTGGTAATGGGTCTTCCGATTAATCTGGATGGCTCCGACAGCGTACAGACCGAGAAGGTACGTGAATTCCGAACCATGCTGGAGAACAAGATGCGCAGCTCCGGAATGGCTGACGTCAAGGTGGAATGGCAGGATGAACGTTTTACCACCGTTATTGCCGAACGGGTGCTGATGGAAGCGAATATGAAGCGGAAATCCCGTAAAGAAGTTGTTGATAAGCAAGCTGCTATTATTATTTTACAGAGTTATATGGACAGGGTGAAAAATGGAAAGTAAAGTCAAAAATCATGATCTGAGTTTTCTCTCTTCCAATGATTACTGGGGCAGAGGCATTATGATCGGCACAAGCGGCCGTCGGATTGCTGTTGCCTATTTTATCATGGGAAGAAGTGAAAACAGCCGAAACCGTTACTTCTATCAGGAAGGGGACAAGGTGGCAATTGCACCGTACGATCCGGCAAAGCTGGAGGACCCGACCTTAATCATCTATTATCCGGTAAAGACCGTTGGAAATCAGCTGATTGTTACCAATGGAGATCAGACGGATACCGTAGAAGAACATCTGAATCAGGGAGGTACTTTCGAATCCGCTCTGCGTACTCGGGAGTTTGAGCCGGACGAACCTCATTTTACCCCTAGAATCAGCGGAATCGTGGATATGACGGATGGCACGTTCAAGATGAGCATCCTGAAGAATATCGACGGTATCGGCAAGGAATGCGGCCGTTATTTCTATGAATATGCGCCGGTGGACGGAACCGCTCGTTTCATCCACACCTATGAGGGGAATGCCACTCCGCTGCCGACATTCGAGGGAGAACCTTGGAAAGTGGAGATTCCGGAGGATTTGGATGTATTCACCGAAACCATCTGGAAGAGCCTCAACGAGGACAACAAGATTTCGCTTTGCACAATGATGATTGATATGGACACCAACGAAAAGGACGTTCGTATTCTGAACAAGAGAATGGGAGACTAGCATGGATAATAAGATGGAATATAAATCGCCGCTTTCTTCAAGATATGCCAGCAAAGAAATGAAGTACATTTTCTCCGAGCAGAAGAAATTCACCACATGGCACGAACTGTGGATTGCCCTGGCAAAGGCAGAGAAAGAGCTGGGACTGAACATCACCCAGGAACAGATTGATGAGATGGTGGAAAATAAGGATATCGTCGACTTTGAGGTGGCGGAAGCCAGAGAAAAAGAAGTTCGTCACGATGTTATGAGCCACGTTTATGCATATGGCAAGCGCTGCCCGAAGGCAGAGCCGATTATCCATCTGGGTGCAACATCCTGCTACGTTGGCGACAACACCGATATTCTTCTCATGAGAGATGCGCTGAAGCTGATTCTGGAGAAAGCCATTCAGGTGGAACTGAACCTTACTCGTTTTGCCATCGAGTACAAAGATTTGCCATGCCTGGGATATACCCACCTGCAGCCGGCACAGCTGACCACCGTGGGCAAGAGAGCGACCCTGTGGATGTACGAACTGGCAATGGATATCGTCGAGCTGGAGCGTCGTCTGGAAGATCTGCGGATGCTGGGTTCCAAGGGAACCACCGGTACTCAGGCAAGCTTTATGGATCTCTTCGAGAATGATGAGGAGAAAGTAAAGAAACTGGATCAGCTAATTGCGGAAGATTTCGGATTTGCCGGATGCGTTCCGGTTTCCGGTCAGACCTACTCCAGAAAGGTGGATTACAACGTGCTTTCCACACTTTCCGGCATCGCTCAGACTGCATCCAAGTTCTCCAACGATATGAGAATTCTTCAGTCCTTTGGTGAAATGGAGGAACCGTTCGAAGAGCATCAGATTGGTTCTTCGGCAATGCCGTACAAGAGAAACCCGATGCGTTCGGAGAGAATCACTTCTCTGGCGCGTTATGTCATGATCGATTCCCTGAACCCGGCAATCACCGCTGCGACTCAGTGGTTCGAAAGAACGCTGGACGATTCTGCCAACAAGAGAATTTCCGTACCGGAAGCGTTCCTGGCAGTGGACGGTATTCTGAACCTGTTCATCAACATCAGCAGCGACATGGTGGTATATCCGAAGGTTATTGAATCCAGAGTGATGGAGAAGCTGCCGTTTATCGCAACTGAGAACATTATGATGGAAGCCGTAAAGAAGGGTGGAAACCGTCAGGAACTCCACGAGAGAATTCGTGTTCACTCTCACGAAGCGACACTTCGCGTAAAGAGAGACGGACTCAGCAACAACCTCATCGAGCTGATTGCCAACGATCCGGACTTCGACCTTTCCGAAGAGGAAATTCGTGCCAGCCTGAATCCTTCCCTGTACGTGGGAAGATGCCCTTCCCAGGTAACCGAGTTCGTCCAGGATGTAATCGATCCAATCGTTCGCAGACATCCGCATGAAAACATCAGCACGGAAATCAACCTGTAGGAATCATATAACACGGATGGAGGAACACAAGCGATGAAACAAATCGAATTGAAATACGGATGCAATCCGAATCAGAAGCCGGCTTTCGTATCCATGAAGGATGACAGCGAACTTCCTTTTGAGGTTCTCAATGGAAGACCGGGATACATCAATCTGCTGGACGCTTTGAATGGCTGGCAACTGGTAAAAGAAATTCACGAAGCGACTGGCAAAGCGGCCGCTACATCCTTTAAGCATGTCAGCCCAACTTCCGCCGCCATCGGCCGGAAGATGAGCGATCGTCTGAAGAAGGCGTGCTTCGTGGATGACATCGAAGGACTGGATGATTCCGAAATCGCCACTGCGTATGCTCGTGCCAGAGGCACGGATCGCATGAGCTCTTTCGGCGATTTTATCTCCCTCAGCGATGTCTGCGACGCAACCTGTGCGCGGCTCATCAAGAGAGAGGTGTCTGACGGCGTTATCGCTCCGGGATATACGGAAGAAGCGCTGGAGATTCTGAAGCAGAAGAAGAAGGGCAACTACCTGATTCTGCAAATCGATCCGGCTTACGAAGCACCGGAAATGGAAGAGAAGCAGGTATTCGGCGTGACCTTTACACAGAAGCATAACGACTTAAAGATTGAGCCGTCTTGTCTCGAGAACATCGTGACCGAGAACAAGGAGCTGCCGGATGAGGCGAAGGAAGATATGCTGATTGCATTGATTGCACTGAAGTATACTCAGTCCAATTCCGTTGCCTTCGCTTACGACGGTCAGACCATCGGCATCGGTGCGGGACAGCAGTCCAGAGTGCACTGCACCAGACTTGCCGGAAGCAAAGCGGATAACTGGCAGTTGCGCCTCACGGATAAGGTTCTGAACCTCCCGTGGAAAGCCGGAACTCGCCGTCCGAACAAAGATAATTTTATCGATCGATACATCGCAATGGAGGATACGCCGGAAGCAAACGTAGACATCGACTGGACGGAACTCTTCGAGACCAAACCGGAACCGTTTACGCTGGAAGAGAAGCGCCAGCTCCTGGACAAGGTGGACGGTGTGACTTTGGCGTCGGATGCGTTCTTCCCGTTTGCGGATAACATCGACCGGGCGAAGGCCAGCGGTGCCAAATATATTGTACAGCCGGGAGGATCCACCAGAGACGACCTGGTTCTGGAGGCATGCAACAAATACGGAATGGTTATGTGCTATAACGGATTCCGTCTGTTCCACCATTAATATCGAAGAAAATGAACTAAAAAAGCAGCTCTTTTGCAGCTGCTTTTTTCTTAGGGAGAAGAGGAGAATCGCTGATGAACGATTTACAGATTGACTATTTTATGGCAGTGGCAACCAATCTCAGCTTCACGAAAACATCCGAAGAACTTTTCGTGTCTCAACCGGCCATCTCCAAACAGATTTCCCTGATGGAGAAAGAGCTGGGCGTAAAACTGTTCATTCGAAACAACAAGAAGACGACCCTTACGAAAGCAGGCGAACTGTATTACGAATTCTTCCGGGAATATAAAAAGGAACTTCGGGATACCATGTACAAGGCCGCGGCGCTGCAGCAACAGGACCCGGAAGTTATACATGTGGGCTTCATGGAAGGATGGGATTTGGCCGAAATCCTGCCGGAGGTGCTGCGACGGTTCCACGACAAGTATCCCAATACGAGATTGGCCATTGATTGCTGCGGTGTAAAAGAATTAACAACACTTCTTCTTACCGACAATATACAGGTTGCTCTTACAATGAAGAATTCGCTGACGGATTTTAATGAATTGTATCAAAATACGGTGGCGACAACTCGAAAGCTTCTGATTTATTCTCCGGCTAATGAGCATGCCGGAGCTCCGGACGTGAATCCATCGGATTTTCGCCACGAGAAGTTTTTTGCCCCTTGGGAGATTGTGGGAAAGATGATTACCCGGTTGCTTGCGACCTATTGCGAACCTTACGGATTCACTCCGGAAATTGAATTCGTTCACAACAGCGAATCTGTGATTACTTGCGTTCGTAACAACATGGGCGTGGCCATTGTGGACGATTGGGTGTGGTGCATCCACTCTCCAACCCTCCGATACATTGAATTGGAGGCTGTTGATGAGATATGTGTGACCCGAATGAAAGAAGGCGTGAATGAGCAAACATTGTTCCTCACAGAGCTGCTGGAAGATGTGGTAAGATCTCGTCATTCATAAACAATCGGTTATTCATTACATGAAAAAATAAGCATTATACAAAACGTATTATTGTGGGTAAAATATAACCATAATAATACGTTTTGTTTTTAACAACCATACAAAATATTGGAGGACGAAAAAATGGTACATAAGAGCAAAAAACTAACCGCTGTGTATGCGCTGATTATGGATTTGCCGCTGAGCATCCTCATTACGCTGATTTCTCTCGTGTTGGCAGGAAATCTCGCCGCACCGATGTTCATCCGTATGGCAATCCTCGCCTATGTCATTACTTTCTTTGTGAACTTTCTCCCGGCACCGAAGTGGGGATTTGATTTCGCCATCAAGCATTCGAAACCGGGAACGTTCAAGTTCGGTTTACTGCTGAACCTCGTCGTTGCAGCGGTATTCGTAGTAATTCTGGACCTGATTATGACCGCGGTGGGCGTGCTGGTATTCGGAGGCGGCACCTTCCAGATGTATATCGTTTCCGTTCTGGGAGGATTCGTTCCATGTTATGTTCCGACGCTGATTATCGCAATGCTGTGGAATGGACCGGCCGACAAAATGTCCCGTGCAATCGTGGGTGAACCGATGCCGGAAATCCCGACCAGCTTCTAGTGCAGCTTTAGAATATCATAAAAATATGATACGCTGATTACAGGATGTGCCCGAGGTGTGCATCCTGTATTGTATATGAAAGAGAGGATATTTAAAATGAAAAGACCTGATTTTTATCCGGTACGCAGCCTGATCTATGTAGATTTGGCAAAGGAAGATTACAGAATTCACCTGGAAAACTGGCTCTACAGATACCATATTCCGGACAGCATTTCTCAGTTCGGACCTTACGTATCCAAGTATGCGTTCTATCAAGCTCTGCCGGTTCCGGAAGGCGGCGAGCGTTTCGGTACGGTAAGAATGCAGATGACGGAGCATTACTGGCTGGCAAATCCGAACGATATTCACGAATTCGTACACCACAAGGCATTGACCGAGTATTTTCCGCCGGATGTACTGGTATGGCAGAACAACCTCCCGGACCCGGCAGATGGTAACAGCTCCGCAGACGAAATGAACTTCGAAGGAGACGATGCAAGAGCTACTAAGGGAAATGAAAACCTGGGCACCGTTCCGTTCATATTTGCCTTTATCCCGGTATGGTGGGAAGAGGACTTCAAGGGGGAAGGCAGAACCGTGGAAGACGGTCCGAACTACAGATGGCAGTTCATGGTTCGCTATCCGGATGGTGTCTCCATGGAAGAAGGGGATAAATGGCTAAAGGAAGAATTCATCCCGGCGTACACCGCTCAGGACGAAGTGACACGCTGCCTCTCCAGCAAAATCATCAAGTCCGTCAATGACTGCGAATTCGACCGCGTCGTAGAAATGTGGTTCCCAAGTCCAAGCGCTTGGCAGAAGGCCACAAAGGAAGCGGCTCAGAAGGTGGCAAAACCGGATTGGGCGGAGACCGAGGATTTCCCATATCTGAAGAAGTCCTATGGAATCTCCGGAATCTTCCTGTCCGACATCGCTCGTTCCGACAATATGACTCAGTACCACGGCTACATCACGATGAGATAGTCCGAGGAGTCGTATGAAGAAAAAAGAAATATTAACACTGGCCCTGTTGGTGGCAATTCTGCCGCCGGCCTGGGCCGTGGCTTCTCCTTATTTCGGGGTAAAAGTAGGTCCCATCGCGCTGATAGCGGCCGGAATCTACGGCACGAACGGAAATAGTTTTAAGGATGCCTTCAAAATCGCAGCAGGTTACCTGGCGGGAGACCTTTGGGGAATCATCAGCTCTCTGATAATGGCTCATACCACCCTAAATGGGGACCTGACTCTGTTTATGACGTTGTTCGTGCTGGGTTTCCTGGTGGTGCTCATTTCCCAGTGGCTGCCGAAGGTTTTCTTTATGCCTTCCTGGCTGGCCGGTTGGGCCATCGCCATGCTTACCTTTAATTTAGACACCTCGACTTCATTGTGGAGTCTTGGACTGCAGGTAGGAATTTCTATGCTGGTGGGCGTATACTACGTGGGTGCCCTGATGGATAAGATTCAGCGTGTTATCTGCGGAACGGATGCGCAAAAATAACGATAGTCGACGATATTAGTTTATCATTCACTCCTTAATACATGAAAAACCGAAGACTGCAGCCATTCGCGAGGATGAGCTGCAGTTTTTCGTATGAGAAGCGTTTTGCACTTTACCGTAAACAATTATCGCTAACTTGAATTCATTTCCTTAGCGCAATTTATTTTGGGTTATAACAACTGTTTTTATATATTTTTTTGTAATATGAACACGATTTTATGGTATAATATTTATTAATTTAAAGGCGGTCTGATGGACCGAAAACAGCGTCGGATGGCCGTAATACACAATCAGGAGGAACAATTCATATGGAAATGACAGGTGCACAAGTCGTGGTAGAATGCCTGCTGGAGCAGGGCGTGGATACCGTGTTCGGGTATCCCGGCGGCACAATTCTGAATATTTACGATGAACTCTACAAATACCAAGACAAGATTACTCACTACCTTACCGCACACGAGCAGGGAGCGGCGCATGCGGCGGACGGCTATGCCCGATCCACCGGAAAGGTGGGAGTATGTCTGGCCACTTCCGGACCGGGGGCAACCAACCTCACCACCGGAATCGCCACTGCTTATATGGACTCATCGCCGGTTGTTTTTATCTGCTGCAACGTAGGGCAGAAAATGCTGGGCAAGGATGCTTTCCAAGAGGTGGACATCACCGGTATTTCCATGCCGATTACCAAGACAAACTACCTCGTACGGGATGTGGACAAACTGGCGGATACGGTGAGAGAGGCTTTCGGCATTGCCAGAAGCGGCCGGCCGGGACCGGTGCTCATCGATATTACGAAAGACGTTACTGCAGCGAAGGTGGATTATGAGCCGATTCCCCAGGAAAAGCATTCCAGAACCGGTGCCCTGGGCAAGCTGATTCGCCGTTCCAGCACCAGCAGTTTGCTGAGACCGGAACCGGATCAGAAGGATATCGACATTCTGGTAGATATGATTAAGGAATCCAAGAAGCCGATGCTAATCTGTGGCGGCGGCGTAACACGAAGCCGGGCTCACGAAGAGTTCCGGGAATTTGCCCGCAAGGTGGATGCTCCGGTGGCCATCACACTGATGGGCGGCGGTGCCATGGACGGTGCGGATCCGCTGGCGACAGGAATGATTGGCATGCACGGATCTCAGGCATCCAACCGCGGAGTAGACGGCTGCGATCTGCTGATTGCTGTCGGCTGCCGCTTCTCGGACCGGGTGGCATTGAAGCCGGATTCTTTTGCCCGTAACGGAAAAATCGTTCATATCGATATCGACCGGGCCGAAATCAACAAGAACGTTCAGACAGACCACCATATCATCGGCGATGCGAAAATCGTGCTGGAAAGACTGAATGAGAAGGTTCCTCAGTACGACCACAGCGAGTGGAAGGAGTACGTGTTCTCGTTCCCGACCGAGACCAAATACGATCTGGACGAGAACGGTGTAATGACGCCAAAGGAGATTCTGGCTACCATCGAAAGCATGGTTCCGAAGGACACGGTGGTTTCCACCGACGTCGGCGAGCACCAGATGTGGGCGATTCAGCACTTCCACTTCAGCTATCCGGGACAGTTGCTGACTTCCGGCGGATATGGCACCATGGGCTTCGGTCTGGGCGCTGCGCTGGGTGCAAAAGCCGGAAATCCGGAGAAAACGGTCATTCATATCACCGGAGACGGTTCCTTCCGGATGAACTGCAACGAGCTGGCCACCGAAGAGTTCTACAAACTGCCGGTAATTACTTTTATTTTCAACAACGGCGTACTAGGCATGGTGCACCAGTGGCAGGATTTGATGTATGATAAGCGTTACAGTCAGACGATTCTGGACCGCGGGCCGAATTTCGTCAAATTGGCGGAGGCCTATGGCATGAAGGGGGCTCGTGTGACCAATATCGAAGAGCTTCAGACAGCGATTACCGAAGCGCTGGAGGAACAGAAAGAGGGCAGAGGATATCTGGTGGATTGTGCGGTTGCAACGGATGAAATGGTTCGGCCGATGGTAAACGGCGGTACCAACATTACAGAATTTCTGCTGAATTAGGGGGTAAAAATAGAATGAATACGACTCAGAATACCGAAAAAATCAGACGCACTTTTTCCGTTCTGGTAGAGAACCGTCCGGGCGTGCTTTCTATTATCAGCCGGCTGTTCTCCCGAAACGGATTTAATATCGATTCCTTTTGCTCCGGTCCGACTACGGACCCCAATCTGACCCGAATCACCATCGAGGTGTATGCGGATGACAATCATGCGAACCTGCTTTTGGCGCAGCTGAACAAGATGGTGCCGGTGTATTCCGCAAAAATGATGGAGCCGGCGAAGACCATCCGCCGAGAGTTCGTGCTGTTCAAATGTGAAGCGAAGGAATATGAAACGCGAAACGAAATCATCCAGATTGGCAATATTTTCCGAGCAACGGTAATCGACGTATCTTCCGACACCTTGACGCTGGCCATGATTGGGGAGGAGAACAAGATTAACGCCCTGCAGGAGTTGCTGGAGCCGTTCAACATCCTGGAACTGGCACGTACCGGCAATCTGGCGATGGAGCGCGGCAAGTATACCATCGACGAGAAGACGAAAGAGAATATTGAGTTCAGTTACGGAAAAAATGTAACGGAATAGTACAACAGAAGAGCTCGAGTCAGCAATGACTTGAGCTCTTTTGGCAATTACAAGATAGGGAAACAAAAACGCATGAATGTACTTTTGATTAACGGAAGCCCAAAGGGCAAAAACAGCAATTCATTAAAGCTTGCGTACAGTTTTATCGAAGGGTTAAAAAGCGAATATGCGAACAACGGGAAAGAGATATCGATAGAAGAACTTCATGTCGCTTCCATGAATATCGACGCGTGTAAAGGATGCTTTACGTGCTGGAAGAAAACGCCCGGAATATGCTGCATAAAGGACGATATGCAGACCGTTATCGGCAAGCAGCTGAAAGCGGATATTATCCTCTGGTCTTTTCCGCTGTACTATTTCAACGTTCCGGGGATCTTAAAGAACCTGATCGATCGTCAGCTTCCCATGAGCCTTCCTTTTATGAGCTCCCGGGAAGACGGATACGGAAGCGGAAGCCACGATTCACGCTACAATATGGAAGGCAAGCGGCACGTGCTAATCTCGACCTGCGGTTTTTACTCGGCAGAAGGAAATTATGACAGCGTTTTGCGGATGTTCGATCATTTCCTCGGCAAGGGAAATTACGAGACAGTATTTTGCGGTCAGGGAGAGTTATTCCGGGTAAAAGAACTTTCCGCAAGAACAGAGGAATATCTTGATGCAGTAAAAGTCGCCGGTGCAGAATACGCCGAAACCGGAATGATATCGGCAAAAACCGATGCCGTTCTCCGCACACTTCTATATCCAAGAGAGGTGTTTGAAAAGATGGCAGATGCCAGCTGGGGCATCAACCGGACGACCGGAGAAAAAGAGCCGGAGGATCTTGTTTTTACCCGGCAGATGGCCGCACTCTATAACAAAAACGCGTATGACGGAAAAGAGCGGGTGCTGGAGATGCACTTTACCGATTTGAATCATACATATCAGATTCGGCTGGGCAAGGAGGGAAGTGAGGTTGTTGCAGATGGCAGCCTTACTTCGACGACTCGCATCAATACGCCTTTTGCGGTATGGTCGGCGATTTCCCGCGGAGAAATCGGCGGTGCCGAGGCATTGGGAAAACAGATGTACACGGTGGCCGGGGATTTTTCTCTGATGATTGATTGGGATAAATTCTTCGGAAGCAGGGCTGCAGTCGATAAAGCAGAGACAACAGGTTCGGATACGACGGAGCAGAAAAAACCGACCATGGCAGCCATGCTGATTCCATGGATTACCTTTTGGATTGCGGTTTCGATTAATCCGGCACCGGGGGCGGTGATTGCACTGACCGTGGCAGCTGCCATCCCGCTTTTGATGCGAAATCATAAATTGGTGATTTGGGACCGGCTCTCGATATTCGCCGTTGCGATTCTTTCCGCTGCTGCCAATATCACCGGAAACGGGGATATTCCCACAAATGCAGGTTATTTGATATTTGGCTTGTTCTGGCTGATTTCCTGCCTGACAAAGGAACCATTGTGCGCCGCATATGTAAAGTATAATTATGGCGGTGAAAGTGCACGTCAAAATCCGCTTTTTATGCGGACAAATTATATTCTTGCCGCAGCGTGGGGCTTGTTGTATGTGCTGACAGCAGCATGGACATTTCTGTTTCGAAGCGCCGGAATTGCAAATACAATTATCATCGTAAACAATTTGATTCCGTTGTTGATGGGGTTGTTCACATTGTGGTTTCAGAAATGGTATCCGGCAAGAATGGCCAGAGGAAAGACGAACCGAAAGTGATGACTTTATACAAGAAGAAGTATTGATATCCAAAATAATAAATAGAAGAAGGGAGTATGAGCTTGAAGAAATGCAACTATTCCTAAAAACATAATTATGGGAATAGTTGAATCGGAGATTATATCGAAACTCCGGAACACCATGTTAGATATGGACTGTTCCGGAGTTATTTATTAATGGGAAAGATTTCCTCCGCAGCTGCTGCCGTACCCGGCCGTGCAGCTGTAACACAACGCACAGGTATGAATCTTTCGAGGCGTAATCTCACCGGAAACCAGTTCAGAGATGTGCTGTGCACCTTCCGGCTTTAATCCCAGTACGTGGTAATATTCGCAGTCATAGAGACAGCCATCGTAGTCCACGTTAATCTGGTCTCGGCACATCACGCCCGGAATATTGTCCTCGTTGAAGTTGTCGGACTGCATCCGGATATAGGAACCCAGTTTTCCCTGATTCCGAAGTTCCCGGCCGAATCGTCCCAACGGAACGTTTCCGATCGCAATGAGATTGGTAAATTCAATTCCGTGTTCCTCCCGGAGCACATCCCGGTACGTGTCTTCCAGCATGATTTCGTTCGGCGGAAGATATGGACCATCCGTATTGTACACCAAAGTAAGCTTGCGGTTTTCATCCTTGCCATAGCCCAATTCGTTCAGCTTCCGAAGAATCCGAAGCGTCGGATCAAAAACATCGCTTCCTCGCTGTTTCTCCACCGTTTTCTTTTTATAATACGGAAGAGAACATACAATCTGTACGTTGTTCTCTGCGTACACATCGATTAGCGGCGCATATTTTTCATCATTGAGAATCACGATATTGGTACGCACCATAACCTGACCTGACTTCGATGCTTCCCGAATCAAATAATCCAGATTCGGATTCATCTCCGGAGAGCCGCCGGTGATATCCATCACTTCAAACGGACCGTTTCGGAAAGCGTCTAGACATTGATCCATGGTTTCCTTACTCATCATCTCCGTGCGCTTCGGACCGCATTCCAGGAAACAATGGGTGCAGGAAAGGTTGCATCCGTACCCCACGTTCACCTGCATGGTGGTCAGCTTCTCCTTCGATTCCAGTTCGTCGATACCGCGCACCTGACTCATAATGTCCGGAACATCGTAGCGTTCCTGTTCCTTCTTCAGATCCGAAAGCGTCACCGGAGCCTGATCCCCAACAAATCGTTCCGGATTGACCTCCATGGCCAATTCATCGTACAAGCCGTAGTGAACATCCCGGTTTCCATCCACTTGGAAATATCGGCTAAAACGAGATTTTCGAAGAATTTCCGCCACGTTTCCGCTGATGCCTACAGAGCGTTTCCGTAGGAAACGTATTTTTTCGTCGAAATCCATATAGCGTTTGTTTTCCTGCATGGTTCCCAGGTAAGTGGCACTCTCTCCGTAGTTCTCCTCCCGGTCTTCCAAAGCGGAACATTTAAAGGCCCGGACCGTGCAGGAATAGAACTGAGTATCGCCCACCAAACGAGCCACATCGAAATCGTGGGGTTGTATCGGGGTCTGTTCTACGATGTAGTACTTTTGGAATCCGCACTTTTCCATCAATCGACGGAAGTCTTCCAGATACATGGCTCCACCCATGCATTCGCCTCGCATCACCGGATCGTTCTGCACTTCCTTCGGAACTCTCCGGTCGGAGAATACGTCGGAGAAGTACATTTCTCCCCCTTGTTTCAGAATGCGATAGACCTCTCGGAACACTTCCTCCTTGAAAGGAGAAAGGTTGATGACGCAATTGGAAGTCACCACATCCACAGATTCATCTTCAATCCCGATGGATTTCAAATCCTCGATGTATCCCAGATGAAAGGATGTGTTGACCTTGGAATAGCCGAACTTTTCCGCTTGCTTTTTCTGATACTTACGGGCAACCGCCAACTGAGACTCGGTCATGTCTACGCCATGGACATGTCCGTTTTCTCCCACCAGCTTGGAAAGGATGAATACGTCTCGTCCGGTGCCGCAGCCTAAGTCTAAAGCGGTACAGCCCTCCAAACCCATGGGGATTGGAGAACCGCAGCCGTAGAACTGATTCAGAATATCCTCATCGATTAAAGGAAGAATATCTCGTACGTAACGGGGCGGTGCCGAACTGCAGCAGCAGGCGTTGGTTTTCAAGTCGTCGCTGCTGCCCAGAATGACTCCGTAATATTCTTTTATCTGTTCATGAATTCTGTTGTCCATAGCAATTAATTTCTACCTTCGTCCATCATGCCGAAGCATTCGTTGAAGAACAGCTTAATCTTAACATCGTATTTGTCTGCGATAGCATCAAATGCATCGTCCACGATATCCAGCAGCAGATCCGATTCACATACGGCACGGGCATTAACCACCAGCCGGAGTTTATCGGTTTTTTCCTGCAGCTCCTGGTCGTGGATGATGTCGTAGTCCACGCCAATCAGGCTGAACTTCGCGTAATCCTGATCCTTGCCAACAGCGAAGGTCTTCAGGTGCGGTACGTTTCTCTTGTTGGCAATCAGGCCGTCACGAATTTCATCAATCAGATCATCTACCAGCTGATTTCCGTCAAACTCGCTGCCATCCTTCGATGTGATGAATACGTTCCGGTTGAACCAGGACATGGTCTTCTCGGCAGAAATGAATTCCGGGCCGCCGTATCCAATATCGGTGATATTTACGCGGCTCTCCGCACTTAGGAGGTAATCCACCAGTGGTTCCAAGCCCGTCTTCTCCTTTGCGGAAATCGCAAATACCGGGATACCCGGACACGCTTCTTCCAGGAACTTCACGTACCGGTCTACTTCCTCGTCGGTCATCAGATCAATCTTGTTAAGAACAACGCAGTCCGCTTCTTTCAGCTGTGCCGCCAGGAGGAATTTCAGCTCTTCCGGCAGATGGATATCTGCCTTCTCCGGCATAATCATCCGCAGTCTTTCCGGGTCCGTTACAACGGTGAACGGTGCCAGGGTAAATTCGTCTTTATGATTCTTGTCCAAGTTTCCGTACACGTGATCCAGCGCACCGATACCGCAGCCAGGGATATCCGACATAACGATGTCCCGCGGATTCTGCTTGTTCAGTCTTTCAATTCGCTCAATCAGTGTATCCGGAATATAGCAAATGCAGTTTCCGCCGATTGGAGTTACTTCCACATTCTGACGACCGGAATATTCCGCATCGATGATGTAGTTTGCACCCAAATCGTTGGCGATGATTGCCGCACTCTTTCCGGTGCTGTTGATGTATTCGGTCAGCGCAACCATTGTGGTGGTCTTTCCGGCACCCAGGAAACCGCTTACTACCATGAATCTTTTCTTTTCCATTGAATTCTCCATTTCTACTATATTCTTTCTTGTACAAAAAAGCAGTAACGTACTTTATTATTATACCCTACTGCCTTTGTTTTTGTTCGAAAACAAGAATTCTTAATATAAATACTATCTATACCAATTCGCGCCATAAAAGAAAAAATCAATAGGCCTAGGCTACCGAGATTTCAAATACTCTACCTCTTCCTTGCTGAGCTTACGATAGGAACCGGTGGCCAGGCGCCCGATTACCAGATTTCCCAAGCCAATACGCTCCAGTTCCTGCACCGGATAACCCAGCGCATCGAACATGCGGCGCACCTGCCGATTCTTTCCTTCGTGTATGGTCAGATCCACAATGGTGGAGTTCTTATCGTGGCGCACCAGTTTCGCCTCTGCCTTGGACGTAATAAAGCCGCCGATATCCACGCCGTTTTCCAATTTGCGGATATCGTTCAAGGTAACGGTTCCCGCAGCTCGAACCCGATATGTCTTCGGAAACTCCTTAGACGGATGCATCAGTCGATTGGACAAGTCCCCGTCATTGGTGAGAATCAGCAGTCCGGAAGTATTGTAATCCAGCCGTCCAACCGGAAAAAGACGAATTCCCTCTGCCTGAACCAGGTCCAGTACCGTGGGACGTCCTTCCTTATCCATGGTTGTGGTAACATACCCGATTGGTTTGTTCAGAAGATAATATACATTCTTGGTTTCCGGTGTAATGACTCTGCCGAAAAGGCGAACCTCATCCCCTTCCTGCACGTCATATCCCGGTTCCTCCAGAACCTTTCCGTTCACGGATACCTTTCCCTTCTGAATCAATTCATCCGCCGCTCTTCGGCTGGCTTCTCCGCACCTGGCAATGTATTTATTAATTCTCATCTATTTTCTCTCCCTCTTCGTCATTCTCGTCGCTGTCAAAATGCATCTCAATCTGGCCGATATAGTCTTCGTCCTCTTCGTCGGTCTCCTCATCCGCAGCAGACTTGATTTTGAAGCCTTCAATATCCGGCAGGTCCTTCAAGCTTTCAAACCCGAAGGTCTTGAGAAATTCATCTGTGGTTCCGTACAAATTCGGTCGGCCGATTCCATCGGATTTCCCGCAGACTTCCACCATCTTTCGGTTCATGAGGCCGTCGATTACCCGTTCGCTTTTGATACCTCGAATGGTATCAATCTCTCCCCGGGTAACCGGCTGACGGTATGCGATGATGGCCAAAACCTCCAGTGCCGCCTGGGACAGACGCTTTACCTTAACCGGGCGGCAGAGTTTCTCGATAAATTGCTCGTTGTCCTTCAATGTCACGAATTGGAAGGAATCGTTTATCTCCCGAATTCGGATGCCTCGGCCTTCTTGTTCATATTCACTTTTCAGTTCCCGAAGAAGCTCTCGCACTTCCTTTCGGTCCGTTTCCAGCACCGTCGCTCCGTCATTGACGGACAGGGGTTCGCCCCAGACGAACATCATGGACTCCAGTGCGGACTTCAATTTCTTTCTACTGTACATTTGTTTGATCCTTCGTTCTCTTCGTGATTTCAATTTCGCCATAGACCCGATCCTGGGTAGCATTCACTTCCTGCATCTTAATCATTTCCAACAAGGACATAAAGGACAGAGTCCGGTCGTACCGATCTGCATTGGGTGCCAAAAGTTCCGAGAAGGATACGGAGTCCTGATTTTTCCATTTCCGTTCCAACATCGATGCCATGGCCGCAATTCGTTCCTCCACGGAGGAGCGATTCCGACGAATGCGTTCATACCGGTTCCGCACTTCCGCCAACCGCTTCTTTTTCTCCAGAAAAGAACGGAAGGTCCGGACAAATTTGTCCGGATCCGTCTTCAGCAGTTCTTCCGGCGAATTGAGATATTCCGAAATATCCTCTGCCGGCTTCGTGTAGATGCCGGAGTATTCTTTCTCCCGGCGCTGCAGCATCTCAGCGATTTTTTTCGTCTGAAGATATTCCGTAAGTCGTTCTGCCAGTTCCGTCCGGGGATCCTCTTCCACAATCATTTCATCCACTTCCGTCACGCGTGGCAAGAGCATCCGGGATTTCAGCCGAATGAGGGCGGCGGCCAGCACAATGAACTCGCTGCCCACCTCCACGTTCAATTCATCCATTTCCTTCAGATAGCCGATATACTGTTCCGTAATTTCCGTCACCCGGATATCGTAGATGTCCATGCGGGCATTTTCCAGCAGGTACAAGAGTAAGTCAAAAGGACCCTCAAACTGATCGATTCTCACTTTATACATGGGAGTCCTCCATTACCTTCCGCAGGGATTCGCTGTACGGCGGACGGGCAATCCCCTTCTCCGTCACTACGGCCGTGATGTACTCATGATCCGTCACATCGAACGCCGGGTTGTAAAAGGAGACATCGGCCGGTGCCATCGGCTCCCGATACCACATGGTCCGAATTTCTTCCCCGTCACGGCACTCAATCGGAATATCCTCTCCCGTATGCGCATCCATATCAATCGTAGATGTGGGAACAAACATGTAGAACGGGATTCCGTATTCCTTGGCCAGAATCGCCAGACCGGATGTACCAATCTTATTTGCACCGTCACCGTTGGCCGCCATGCGGTCGCAGCCGGCAACAATCGCGTCGATTCGGCCTTCCTTCATCACCAGGGAAGCCATATTATCGCAGATTACCGTAACATCCACATCGGATTGGTGCAGTTCCCAGGCGGTAAGACGCGCACCTTGAAGAAGCGGCCGAGTTTCATCGGCATATACGTGAAAGTTATATCCCCGCTCTTGTCCCAGATGAATCGGTCCCAGCGCCGTTCCGTATCCGGTCGTTGCGAGACCGCCTGCATTGCAGTGGGTTAGGATGCCCATCTCCGGCTTCAGCAAAGACAATCCGTATTCTGCAATCCGCCGGCAGGATTCCAATTCTTTATGGTGAATGGCGACGGCTTCCTCCAATAGTTTCTGAAGAATATCCACCTCCGATGTGCCGGCATCTCGAAGCGCTTCGTATACTTTCAACTGACGCTTCACGGCATATGCCAAATTTACCGCCGTCGGTCTGGACTGCATAAGAAATTCTCCGTCCTGTTCCAAGCCTCCGATGTGTCCGCTTTGATTCAGGTCGTTCTTCGCTGCGATATACATTCCGTATCCGGCGGCGACCCCGATTGCCGGCGCGCCCCGGACCGCCAAATCCTTGATGGCATCGTACACATCTTCCACCGTTGCGGCTTCCAGGTATTCCATATGATTGGGCAGCTTCCGCTGATCCAGCAGAAACAACCGATTATCTTCCAGCCGAACCGGCTCGTAATTGTTGTTCATCATCTATTTAAAATAAATCTCCTTCAAATATAATCCCTGTGGGGGTGCGGTAAATCCCGCCAACTGTCGGTCTCTTCCGTCCAGAATGCACCGGATTTGATCCGGTGTTCTTTTTCCCGTGCCCACTTCCACCAGTGTGCCCACCATAATACGCACCATATTGTACAGAAAGCCGTCTCCCGTCACCTCGATGACGGTGCGGTCTCCTTCCTCCTCGATGGTAAAACTGGATATGGTTCGCACAGTGGTTTCCCGTGGATTCCCGCCGGACGCCTCGAAGGATTTAAAATCATGGGTTCCGACGATGAATTTCGCCCCTTCCCGCATCGCCGCGTGATCCAGCGAATCCGCCAGCTGAAAGGCCATGTTTCGGCGAAAAATATCCCCGTTTCGCTCGATAATATACCGATAGGTCTTTCCGCGGCAGGAAAAACGAGCATGGAAATCCGGCGGCATCTCCCGAGCCTCCAGAATCCGTATATCCCCCGGCGCACCGCTGCGGCCGATGCCTCCGGCCCCAAAACGCTTGTTCAGAATAAAGGGCAGTTTCTCCGTTGGCAGTGGAAAATCCCACACAAAAGAAGCACACTGCCCCAAAGCGTGTACTCCTCGATCGGTTCGGCTGGTCCCGTTAATTGAAATCTCCCGGCCCGCGAGGTATTGGAGAACATGTTCGATTTCTCCCTGCACCGTTCGCTGCCCGGGCTGACGCTGCCAGCCACGGAAATTCGTTCCGTCGTATTGTATTTTTAATAGAATATTCTTTTCCATACGTTTATTATATCGTAAATTAGAAAATAATAAAAGAAATCACGTCCCACAAAAACAAAAAATAGACCGTCAATGCGGCGAATCCGTACGGAATCAACGGAAGGGTATGATTCTTTTCAAGACGCTTTCGAAGTGCAAGTATCAATGCATGGACGCCCATCAAAAGCTGCGTCCCCAAAAACAGAATCACAATGCCTCCGCTTCCGGCGATTAGCCCCAGTGCAGCGAAAAATTTCAAGTCCGCTCCGCCGATGATTTCTTTGCGATAAATTATTTTTCCAAAGAAGTAGACAATCAACACCAGAAATCCGCCGGTAACAGCTCCGGCAATGGGTTCCCACCAACGCTCCTGGAATCCCACAAAGCCAAGCGCGGATACCGCCAGAAGGATGCTGAACGTATCCGGTACGATTCGGTATTTTCCGTCACAGATTGCCATTTCCAACACGATGGCTAAGACGAACAACACCGCAATCTCATATTGCAGGCTAAACCGAAGGGCCAGAAATATTCCGATAATCCCAAAGTATCCCGTAAACACATATTTCCATGGGGTACTGGGCAGGCGCTGCCTCGTCCCATCACCGAGATCCTGAAGTTCCGGCGGCAGGGACTTCTGTCCGTCTTCTCCGATTTCCTCAAACCAGTGTGTCGGAATTCGGTTGAACATCACTACGCTTCCGTTTCCGAATATTACGGCCAATACGATTGCCGTGAAAATCTTTATTCCCAATAAAATATACGTATTCATCTGCTCCTTACAACATCCGATTCTTTAACCACGTTAACAAATAACTGTACACGTCTTCCCGATTTGTTTCGTTCAGGATTTCGTGCCGATCCTCTTCATACAGCTTAATGTGCACATCGGCAGCGGAATTCTCCAGATAGACCATGTACGCTTTGCGAACACCGTCTCCGTAATTTCCCACCGGATCCTCCGCGCCGGAAATAAACAGCATTGGGAACTTCTCCGGGAGCCGCTTCATTAGCTGTCGGTCCTGACATTTCCGAATGCCCTTGAACATATTGTAATAGGCATTCACCGTGAAGTGAAACTGACATAGCGGATTCTCTTCGTAAGCATCGACAACATCCGTATCCTTGGAAAGCCAATCATCCTTAGTACGAGGATTTTTAATCTTTCGGTTATTGGAGCCCAGCGCCATCTTTTCAATTAGACGGCTGCGATGACGATCTCCTCGAAACATTTCCGCAAAACCGCTGAGGGTGGTTCCCAGCTTCAGTGCAATGCCCGGCTGCCAACCGGTTCCCATTACGATGGCACCGGAGAGCCCTTCGGCATACGGAGCCGTCTCCCCTTCCACCAAATACTGTCTCAGCAGGAAGGATCCCATGCTGTGTCCCAGCATAAAGTATGGAATATCCGGCCACTGTTCCGTGGTCATCTTCCGAAGCTGATGGATATCCTCCATCAAAAAACCGTTTCCGCCTTTTCCGAAATAGCCAAGGTCTTCTTCCGACATTGCGGACTCGCCATGGCCCAGATGGTCTTCTCCCACCACTGCAAAGCCCTGACGGGTCAAATATTCCGCAAACTCTTCATACCGAGCGATAAACTCCACCATTCCGTGAACAATCTGCAGTACGGCAATCGGTTTGTCTTCCGGAGTCCACCGAATGCCGTGAATCATGTTTTTTCCGTCAGAAGACGGATACGTAAAATCTTCCCTCATGATTATTCCTTTCCCGGTCTCGCCGAGTGAAACTGGTAATACTGAGTTTCCAATCTGCCGTTATACAGTTTTCTTCGCCGATCCGCCTTTCGTCCCAAGGACTCTTCCAATTTCTTATCCGTGGTAATCAGGAACAGAGACCAGGTCGGACGGTTCTCCAGAATATCCGCCAGTTTCCGGTAAATCTTCTGAATCTTCTCGTCGTCGCCAATTCGTTCCCCGTAAGGCGGGTTGGTGATGATGATGCCGTGATCCTCCTCGGCACGGAACTTCTTCATGTCCATCTTGCTGATGCGGATATCATCTCCCACACCGGCTTCCTCGGCGTTTTCCCGAGCTGCTTCCACCGCACGCTCATCGATATCAAAGCCTTTAATCAACAGTTCTCCGTCATAGTCCACCTCTTGGAATGCCTTTTTGCGTTCTTCTTTCCACAGGGATTCCGGAATCCAATCCCATTTCATTGCAGCAAAACTGCGGTTCAATCCCGGGGCGATGTTTCGAGCCATCATCGCCGCTTCAATCAAAATCGTTCCGGAACCGCAGCAGGTATCCACCAGCATCCTCGGCGGGTCATTCCGGTATTTCTCCGGCCGCATGGCGCCATCCTTCCAATAGCTGAGCTGAACCAATGCCGCCGCCAGAGTTTCCTTCATCGGTGCTGCCACATCCCGTACTCGATATCCTCGTTTGTGAAGGCCGCTTCCGCTGGTGTCCAGCATTACGGTCACGTGATCCTTTAGAATCGAAAAACGAACCCGGTACTCTGCACCGGATTCTTCGAAACGATCCACGCAATAGAAATCGGAAAGTCGGGATACGATAGCTTTTTTGATAATGCTCTGACAGGACGGCACGCTGTGCAAGGTAGATTTCACCGAGGTTCCCACTACCGGAAAAGCCCCGTCCACCGGAATCCACTTTTCCCACGGAAATCCTTTAATCTGCTGAAAGAGTTCTTCAAACGTTTTCGCATCCAGTTCGCCGATTCGAAGATATACTCGGTCCGCCGTACGAAGCCAGAGGTTGGAGCGGACGATGGCTCGTTCATCTCCTTGATACGTTACTCTTCCGTCTTCGGTTCGGATTACCGTATATCCCAGGTTCTGTATTTCTCTTTTTACTACTGCCTCTAAGCCGAATGTTGCGGTCGCAATTAATTCCAGTTTCATTCTTTCCTCTCACTTCTCATGCCGACACCTTTAGGAGAACAGCTGTTCAAATGTGCAGTCCAGCACGCCTTCAATCTGATGAATCAAAAGGCGGGTGCTCTCTCTGGCTTGATTAATTCTTTCTTTCTTCTGTTCAGTCATGTTTGGTTTCTTCAGGAGATAGTCCATTCGGATGTCAATGCCCACATAGTGGTTTTCTTTTACCGTTCGATCGGCCAAACACAGCACATCAATTTCTTCCAGGTCCTCCACCCGGTGAAACGGCCCATAGGTCATGTGCCGGCGCACCAATTCCGCTTCCTTCGGGAACCCGATTCTTGCCAAAATCTTCCCGCCCTCAATGGCATGCTGATCCCAAGGGCGAACCACATCGTGTACCAATGCGGCACCGTAAACGAGTTTCACATCGATGTGGTATCCGTGCCGGTCCAGCGCCTCCGCCAGAATTCCAGCCACCCGAGCCACCTCGTTGCAATGCCTTTGGACATGAATAGGTGTGTTGTATTCGTCGAACAGCAGATGCTGTTCCCTCTCTGTAATGTACATATCGAACTCTCCTGCTTCTTTACGAAATAATGATACCACACAAAAACAGGGATGTCGAACAGATTCAGTCCACATCCCTGTTTCATCAGGATATTTTTAAACCACTTAAAGTGCGCTTCTATACCGGCAGCGGAGAACTCCCGGCATGGTTCTCCAGTACCTTTTTCAAAGCGGATGCACTGCTGGAATGTGCCCATTCAATGGGAATGCAGTGCCGCTTCGCTTCTGCCGCTGCGCTGTTCATCATTTTGTGAGATACCGTACCGGTAAACATAATCAGGAGGTCCGGGCATCCCATTTTCCGAGCAACGCTTCCCCGTTCCTTTGTGAACACCTTTGCCTCATGGCCGTACTGTTTACAGATTTCCTTATACCGACATTCCATGCATTCGTTTCCGCCGACAATAACCACACTCATGATGTTGCCTCCTTAAAGAATATAGTTAATCGTATCTAACCTCTTATAGTGGTTAGTATAGTCTAACTCACGAGCTTTGTCAACGCTTTTTTGTTTCTTTTCTCAACATTCCTCTATCATTTCTTGTTCAGAAATGTGTTCTATCGTATCATAGTCCTCAATTTCCGCTTCCTTTCGGTGAAGTGCTTCCTGAAGTCCCTGTACTGCGCTGAAGGGCATAAACTGTTTTGCTCTTTTGGCCACCGGCATGGCACTCCGCCGGGATTCATTTTCGTGATGAGCGCTATAAGATTCTTTTTGATTGCGCATCCGCTTCCTTACCTCCGTTCCCTCTTTTGTGTCCTCCAATCTGATTATTTCGTTCCCGCGTCGTGGCGCATTCTTCCAAATCCATTCCTCGGAACATGGCATTCTTTCCAAACTTCTTTCGAACGTCCAGCATCACCTGCTGAATCTGAACGTCTTTTTCCTCCTCGTCTTTCTGTAAGTCACTCCACGTTAACTGGGTACACGGTCCGGCGGATTGCAGGCGATTGCAAGAGATGTTGAATCGCCGAATGGGAATGGCCGGATTCACCACCCTTTCGTATACCCGAATCATTTCCGGAATCCACCTTCCGGAAGAATCGGTGGGTACGGAAAGAGAAGCACTCCCCCGTACAGGCGGTACCGACCACTTGTTGGAATACCCGATGTACACAGTCATGGATGCTGTCTTCTGATGATCCTTCGTCAGCTGCAGGCACAGCTGATCCACCATTTCTTTCAGGATTAGTTTCCCTTCTTCATAACTGTAATCCCGCATCAAGACCTGACCGCTGGTCCGGCTGGTTGTTTCGGCACGATAGTTCTTGATATCCTGCATGGTAACCGGTTCTCTGCCCCAGGCATGATCGTACAGAAGTTCGGCATCGATACCGAAAATGGAATACAGATAGTCCACATCGGTATGGGCCAGCTTTCTCATGGTATCGATGCCGATGTTCTGCAGTTTCGAAGCCGTCTTGTTCCCAATCCGCCAAAAATCCGTCAGCGGTCGATGGTTCCACAGCTGTCTTCGGTAGGAGTCCTCGTCCAGTTCACCGATGAAATCCGGCGCGTTCTTCGCCAAAATATCCAATGCAATCTTTGTCAGATAGAGGTTCGTTCCGATTCCGCAGGTCGCTTGAATTCCCAGCTCCTTTCGGATTTCCTTCATCAGCATCTTTCCGGTTTCCCGAGCCGTCATGCCGTAGGCGGACAGGTACGGCGATACATCCAAAAACGCTTCATCCACCGAATAGACATGGATGTCATCCTTGGAGATATACCGCAGGTAGATTCCATAAATTTCCGCAGAATAGTCGATATACTTCTGCATCCGAGGTTCTGCCATAATATAGTCGATTCCCGGCGGAATTTCAAATACCCGGCACCGATTCTTTACGCCCATGGCTTTCAGTGCCGGTGATACCGCCAGGCAGATGGTCTTATCGCTCCGCTCCGGATCTGCTACCACCAATCGTGTTGTCATGGGATCCAAACCCCGCTCCACGCATTCCACTGAAGCATAGAATGATTTAAGATCAATGCATAGGTATTGCTGCTGTTTCATTATATCGTCCTCTATAAAAATCTCTCTTTTTCATTGTTTGCATCTTCCTTGAATTATCTGAAGAGATAGGATAAAATCAGACTATAGAAGATAGAAATTCTGACAAGGAGGATGTACTATGGATAGAGAAAAAATTGATTATACCATCGCTGTTTCCCAGATCCAGGAACTGGCAAAAATAGATGCGCATTACATGCCGCTTTTGGCAAACGTTTCCGCACTTCTTAACGATATGCTTTCCGACGTGAACTGGGTAGGCTTCTACATCATGAAAAACGATCGGCTGGTTCTGGGACCGTTCCAGGGAAAACCGGCTTGTGTCCACATTAAACCGGGTGAAGGCGTTTGCGGCACTGCCGTTCAAGACAAAAAGACCATCCGGGTAGATGATGTTCATCAATTCCCGGGTCACATCGCTTGTGATACCGCCTCCCGTTCAGAACTGGTTATTCCGTTGTTCAACCGGTACACCGATGTAAACGCTTGTGAAATGCCGCCGGAATTCGCGGTTCGCAATATAATCGGCGTATTGGATATTGACAGTCCGACCGTTGGACGCTTTACCCAAGAGGATCAGGAAGCGCTGGAGAAAATTGTTCGGGCGCTGGAGTCCGTTGTGGTTAAATTCGACCGCAATCGAGATAACAAGAATTAACATCACATCCGCTTGCCGACTTCCGGCAAGTTCACATCAGCATTCATCACCTTTCGGTGCGATAAAGGCAGGCTCATGGGAGCCTGCCTTTATCGTGATATAAATATATGTAGAGCTTTTGATAATTGCGCTTTAAAATCCGTTACGCTTCCACCGGAACAATTAACACATCTCCCGGTTGAATCTCTCCCGGATCCACATCATTAATCTCACAGATTTCCTTCACATGTATTCTCGGGTCGGTACCACTTGGGCAGTTCTCCTCTGCAATTGTCCAAATAGTCTCATTCTCATGAACCACCACCTGACGATAGGTATCAGCAGCTGCGGCTTCCGTGGAGGGACCGAATACTGTAAACAGCAAAGTGGACAATCCCATCACCATAATCAAGATACATACAAAAAAGCGAACCGGCTTCACTACGCGATATCTCCCCATCAGTTTCATAATTATTCTCCCTTCTGCAAGCATTTTCCGGTACCTTAGTCCCCGGATATTGTCATAACCAGATAAGATTTTCAAGTAAGAACATTTGTTCTTCTTTTGATATATGTATTATAATCTCTCGGAAATCGGAAGTCAATAATAAAAAGAACAAATGTTTGTTTTTATTGAGAACAATTTTACCCAATAAAAGGCACCCCCGAAGAACGGTCCGTTCCCCGGGAGTGCCTTATGCACGTACTTCTCGGAAGTGTTTGCAGAATGTTTATTCCGATGATATTATTCTTTTACCAAATCGGCATACTGTGCCTCTGCAGCCCGAATCAAGTCATCCGGCGCCAGTATGATCTGCTCTCCTCTTTTTCCGGCGGAGATGTAAATCCGGTCGAAGAGCATGGCGGTCTCATCCACGAAGGTCGGGAACAGCTTCTTCATGCCGATAGGCGAACAGCCGCCTCGCATGTAGCCGGTAAGTCCCACCAGTTCCTTCACATGAATCATTTCCACTTTCTTCTGCCCCGCTGCCGCAGCGGCCTTCTTCAAATCCAATTCACCGGAGACGGGAATGACGAATACGAAGAGTTCCTTCGTATTGCTTCGAGTTACCAGTGTTTTGAAAATCTCATCCTCCGATATTCCCAGAACCGCTGCTGCGTGATTTCCGGAAAGGTCGGATTCATCATATTCATACTGCCCCGTATCGTATTCAATCTGATTCTGATCCAAAATACGCATGGCATTTGTCTTTGTAATTTTCTGCTTTTTCACGATAATTAATCCTCGTATTCTTCAATTTTCTCAACGATTCGTTCTCGGTTTCGGACGCACCATCCGAACAGAAGGAGCATGATCACCGCGACGATGCCGATCCCGATATAGTTTTTTCTGGCCCAAAAGTATCCGATCAGCAGGCTGCCCAGGATTCCCGGCGACCGCCCCAGCGTGGATACCAGCAGGAACGGTTTCAGTTCAATGTTGGAAATTCCTGCGATGTAGCTCATCAAATCCTTTGGAATTCCCGGAACCAAATAAATCAGGAACACGATGGTCAGCGCCTTTCCGCTGTTCAGCTTCTTCATGTAATTCTGAACCTTCTCTTCCCCAAAGATGATATGCATGGCATCCACTCCCAGGAAATGAGCTAGCCGGTACGTAATCAGACAGCCGATTATTGCACCGATAATGGAAATACAGTACCCGCCGATTACCCCATACATATAACTGGAAGCCAGTTGAATCGGCTGCCCCGGGAGAATACAGATGATAATCTGTATGGCCTGAAGCACGATCAGCACCAGAAAAGAAATCAGGGAATGGCGCGCCAGCCGATCCGGAAGCTGCGACCAAAAGTCGGTGCTCAGCAGCGTATCCCGATAGAACAAAATCAAAATCAGCGGTATCCCGATTAAGATAATTCCCAAAACAAACAGTTTTGCGAATGCGACGGTATTCCTTACCCATCGGATATCTTTTTTATCTTTCTTCTTCGACATCAATAAGGCCTTTCTTCACCATGGTATCCAGGCTCTTGATTATTCCGTAGCGGGCGTGCTCGTACGTCAGTCCGCCCTGAAAATAAGCGATGTACGGTTCTCTCAGCGGTGCATCCGCACTGAGTTCAATAGAAGAACCCTGTACAAAAGCGCCAGCCGCCATGATTACCTGATCCTCGTACCCCGGCATATCCCATGGAATCGGTGTTACATATGCGTCAATCGGAGAAGCGGACTGAATCGCCTGACAGAATGCAATGGTTTTATCCGGATCCTTAAACTGAATGGCCTGCACGATATCACTTCTCTTCGAATATGCCGGCGGCATCACTTCAAAGCCCAAGCCGTCGTACGCCGCTCCGCAGAGCATCGCGCCCTTCACCGCTGCGTTTACCACCTTCGGTGCCAGGAACATACCTTGAAGCACCGAACGGTTCTGGCCAAAGGTCAGGCCGCATTCCGCACCGATTCCCGGACAGGTCAACCGATAGGAAATCCGCTCAATCAAATCGCTTCTTCCCACGATGTAACCGCCAGACAGAGCCAAACCGCCTCCCGGATTCTTAATCAGGGATCCGGCCATGACGTCCACTCCGAAATCCGTTGGTTCTTGAACGTCCACGAATTCTCCATAACAATTATCTACCATGACGATGATGTCCGGACGGAGTCTATGTACAGTTTCTGTGACGATTCGAAGGCTCTCCAGCGGAATCGCCGGCCGCCAGTCGTATCCGGTGGAACGCTGCATGGCCACTACTTTGGTCTCCGGCTGAATCGCATTTACGATTGCATCCAGATCCACATCCATATCTTCGCCCAGCGCAACTTCCCGATACTGAATACC
Source organism: Mogibacterium kristiansenii (assembly GCF_029224645.1). Lineage (NCBI taxonomy): Bacteria > Bacillati > Bacillota > Clostridia > Peptostreptococcales > Anaerovoracaceae > Mogibacterium > Mogibacterium kristiansenii. Next base: position 68,363 of record NZ_JAQXUZ010000021.1, on the reverse strand, counting down.
GTAATCCGTCAGCGTTCCGGTAAAATCAGATTCCGGTGCGTCGTTTTTTCCGATTACGGTCTGCAGAGTATCGTACGGCGTGCCCGTCACTTCCAAAAGCTCTTCTCCCGGTTTCAGAATTCCGAACAGAGTGGTGGCAATGGCGTGCGTCCCGTTTACAAGGTTCGGACGAACCAATGCCGCCTCGGTATGGAAGATGGAGGCGTATACCTTCTCCACCGCTTCTCGGCCGACATCATCATATCCGTAGCCGGTATTCCATCCGAAATGCGTGTCGTTGATATTGTTATCCTGGAACGCCTTCAGCACCTTCAGCTGATTGATGGCACAGATTTCATCCATCTCCTGAAAGGAATCTCCCAGCTTTTCCTCCATCCGATCCAAATAATCCAGTATTCCTCGATTAATACCAAAATCGCGAATTAAATGTTCCTTATATATTCTTTCTGCCACTTTCTATTGTTCCGTCCTTTCTTCTTCCCATTCCATACCTTTTACCAGGTCTCGTTTTACATTCATCTTGTGGGATGCGTACAGCTGCGTGGTGGTCACCTGCTCGTGATCCAGAAGCGCCTGTACATCGTAAATGGAATTACCGCGGCCGATCAAACTGGTGGCGGCGGTAGCCCGAAGCTTGTGCGGACTGTATCCCTCTTTTCGCCCGGTATGCAGCGGAATGGATGTGTATTTTTTTACCAATTCCCGGATGGCCCGCTGTGTCATCCGCTTTCCTTGCAGCGAAAGAAAGAGTGCATCCTCATCTCCCTCGTCCTGCACGGTAATTTGATTTCGTTCGTTTTCCAGATAATCCAGAACCACAGCCTCCACGGAGTGGTTGATGGGCATCGTAGATTCTTTTCCCCGCTTTCGGTAGATTCGAAATTCTCCTCTGGAGAAATTAAAAGAAGACACGTTCAGCTGCTGCAGTTCCGACAGGCGCAGACCGTATGTCAGGAAAAGAATCAGAATCGCTTTGTCCCGAAGCTTCGTCTTCTCCCAATAAATGCGTTCCCTATCCGTCAGGTGGGTTCCGCTGCTCACCGCATCCAGCATCACCATCACTTCATCATCCTGAAGCGCCTTGATTTCCTTCTCCCCGGGTCCCGGAACCCGAATGGGATCGAAACCGTCGGTGATATTATTGTCCAGAAGTCCGTCGCGGTACAGTTGCTTAAACATCACGGAGATAGAGGATTTCTTCCGAGAAAGGGTCTTGTTGTTGTTCTCGTAGATGACCGTCCCCTTTTCCGTTTCCACCTTGTATTTCCGACAATAGTCCAGAAATATATTGATATCCATCGCTGTAATCTGATTCAATTCATCCAATGTGACCCGGTCCGGCGTATCCGCTTCCGTCAGTGTGGTTTCCCGCACCAGATATTCAAAGAAAAAATGGATGTCCCGCAAGTAGGCCAGCCGGCTCTGAGGCAATACGTTTCCCTTTAGGTAGATAAAATAAGTTCGAAGAGACCGAGGGAGCGTTTCTTCCAGCTTCTCGCACTCCAAAAAAATCTCATTCTCCTGTTCCACCACGTTGTCCGGCCGGTCACTTTTGTTATGAATTCGATACTCTTTCATGAATTTCCTTCTTTACTCTGCCGAAAGAATCCGATCAACGACTGCACCCACGGATTCATTTCGTTGAATCTCAATCCAATGAATCAGTCCCTCGTAACGTTTCAGCCAGGTGAGCTGTCTCTTGGCATAATGACGCGTATCCTTCATTACCGCCAGGATGGCGTCCTTCAGCTCCGGAATCTCACCGTTGTAGTATGCGAAGAACTCCTTGTAGCCGATGGCTTTCAGCGCCGGTGCCGTTTCGTCGTATCCCATCTCCCGAAGGGATTTAATCTCATCCAAAAGACCGTTCTGAACCAGTTTCAGCACCCGTCGGTTGATTCGGTCGTACAACCACTCCCGGTCCATCGTGATTCCGAACAAACGGAAGTCATATCCTTCCCGCAGGCCGCACGCATTCAGGTCCTGTACGTTAGAGCCGAATTCGTACGCTTCGATGGCACGAATCACCTTTCGGGTATTGTTGGGATGAATTCGTTCCGCCGATTTCGGATCCACCGCCGACAGAACTTCGTACATGTATTCGCCGCCCATCTGCTTCGCCATATCTTCCAGTTCCCGGCGGCGCTTTCCGCCGTCGGCCGGTTCCGCCGCAAAATCCATATCGTACAGCACGGAATTCAGGTACAATCCGGTACCGCCACACAGAATCGGCGTCTTGCCCCTTTCCAGAATATCATCGATGGTCTCCAGTGCCATTTTCTGATACCGCGCCACTGTCATATCCTCTTTCAGATCGATGACGCCGTACAGATGATGCGGCACGGTGCTCATATCCGCCGGACTCGGCTTGGCACTGCCGATATCCAGATATTTGTACAGCTGAATGGAATCGCAATTCACGATTTCGCCGTGAATCCGCCGGGCAAGGTAATTGGCAATTACGCTCTTTCCAACTGCTGTCGGCCCGGCAATAATATAAACTGTTTTCTTCTGTGTCGTCATAATTCTTTCCTTGCTATTTTCTTCTAAAAGATCGTTCAATTTCGTACTTGGATATGCGGATGAAAGTAGGTCGTCCGTGCGGACAGCTGAACGGATTCACGCACTGGGAAAGCCGATCCAGCAGCTCTCGAATTTCCCGTTCCGACAGGTGATCGTTTCCTTTCACCGCCGCTTTACAGGAACGCATAATCAGTTTATCCACCACCGGGGTATTCTGATGCAGATGCACTTCATTTTCTTGAACATCCACCAGATTTCGGGCAAAAGCATCTGCCTCGGTCAAAGTCATATAGGCCGGAATTCCCCGAATGATAAAAGTATTGCTGCCGAAATCCTCAATGGCATAGCCAATTCGCCGAAGGACGTCCATCCATTCCCGTTCACCGAAATACACATCGCCGGATACGTTCAGCAGAATCGGTGTCAGGATATCCTGCGGCAGGTGCGCACCGGTATTGTATTGGCGAACCAGCTTTTCGTACAGAATTCGTTCGTGTGCCGCATGCTGATCCAGAATAAACAGGTTATCCCCCGCCTGAGTGATGATGTAGGTATTAAAAACATATCCCGCCAAAGTCAGATTCTTGAAATCGAAGAGCCGTGTGGTGGCCGGTGCCAAAGGAATCCGATCCGTCTCATCGGCTTCTTCCGACTTCATATCTGACTTCACCGGTTCCGCCGATACCTCTGGTTTTTCCCCGTCGTATTCCGTTTTCGCCTCCTGAACCAAGCCTTTGAAAGCATCGCTCATGCTGTCTCCCGGAACTTGGAACGCCATCTTCATATCATCTTCATGATACACCGTCTCTGTGTTCGGTTTGTGTTCCCGCTTCTTCGCCTGCAGGAATTCCCGGATACCCATCTGCTCTCCGGAAGGTTTTTTTACCGGTTCCTTCGCCACCTCTTCCAGTGAGCCCGAAGAGATGTTTTTTTCCTTCAGCATCGCTTGGGGTACCGCATCTTGAGAATGAATCACTTTCTGCACCGCCGCAGCGATATCTTTCTTGATGTCCCCGGATTCCAGGAATTTGATTTCCTTCTTGTTGGGGTGAATATTCACATCGATGGTTTCCGGAGGTACGGTGATGAACAACAGCGCCACCGGGTATCCGGAGAAAACTCGGTCACCGTATCCATCCATCAGCCCTTTTTCAATGACGTCGCTTCGAACATACCGGCCGTTCACGAAGAAAATCTGACCGCTTCGGTTATTCTTTGTGGTACCGGGATCGGAAATAAAGCCGTGCACGTGCTCGCCCTGGATTTCCATCAGATTGCTGAATTCTTTTGTAGGATACACCCGAGAGATGGCATGAAGATAGTTTCCGTCTCCGTTGGTGGTGAGCACGTTCCGCCCGTTGTTAATCAGTTGGAAGGCCACGTTCGCATAGTACAGGGCCATTTTCTGAACGAAATCGATGATGGCGGAAGCCTCTGCCGCATCGCTTCGCATAAATTTCCGACGCGCCGGGGTGTTGTAGAACACGTCCTCCACCACCATGGTGGTCCCCCCGTTCATGCCGGAGGGTTCCTTCCCGCAAATGCGGCCGCCCTGAATTTCCAGCTTGATTCCCACCGGAGACTCCGCCGTTCGGGTATACAATGTCATTCTGGAAATGGCACAGATGCTGGCCAGCGCCTCTCCGCGAAAGCCCAGGGTATCGATATGTCCCAGGTCTTCCAGTGTCTGAATCTTTCCGGTGGCATGGCGCTCGAAAGCAATTTCCGCTTCCTCCGCCGGGATTCCGCAGCCGTTGTCCGTTACCCGGATGTAGGATTTTCCGCCGTTTCGAATTTCTACCACAATGCTGTCGGCCCCGGCATCGATGGAGTTCTCCACCAATTCTTTTACGATGGAAAGGGGCCGTTCGATGACCTCGCCGGCGGCGATTTTATCCGATATAAAGCTGTCCAGTACTTGTATCATTCTTCTGAATCCTCATCAATATCTTTGATTTCATTCTGTATTTCCTGCAGCCGCACCAGTGCCTGAATCGGAGTCAAGGAATTGATATCCACTCCGCGAATCTCCTTCAGCACATCCTCATACGGCAGAGGCTCTTCGGAAACCCGTTCCGGTTCCGGGGCAACCTCGCTGTCGAAGAAGGAAATCTGGGTGGTCGCCGGCATCGGTGCCGACTGCGCTTCCAACTCCTTCAGTTTTCTCGACGCGCTTTGGCGAATTGCCTTCGGAATTCCGGCAATCTTCGCCACGTGAATGCCGTAGCTCTTGCTGGCCGGTCCGTCGATAATCCGATGCAGGAACACTACATTGCTTCCGTCCTCGGAGACCGATACCGACAAGTTGTGCACCGCCGGAAGATGCTCCTCCAGCACCGTCAACTCGTGATAGTGGGTGGCGAACATGGTGCGCACCCGATGATCGTCCGACGCCAAATATTCCGCCGTCGCCCAGGCAATGGACAGGCCGTCAAAAGTACTGGTACCCCGGCCGATTTCATCCAGGATAATCAGGCTGCGGCGAGTCGCATTCCGCAGGATATTGGCCAGTTCGCTCATTTCAATGAAAAAAGTAGACTGTCCCGATGCCAAATTGTCCGATGCACCGATTCGGGTAAAAACACGATCACATACGCCAATACGCGCCCGACGACAAGGGACAAAGGATCCCATCTGTGCCATCAGCACGATGATGGCAGTCTGACGCATATAGGTGGATTTACCGGACATGTTCGGACCGGTAATCAGAAGAAGGCTCTCCTGTTCCGTATCCATGGCGGTGTTGTTGGACACGAACATGCCGCTTCCAATCATCTGCTCCACCGCCGGATGGCGACCCTCTTCAATCTCAATCAAGCTGGAATCGTCCACCTCCGGCCGGACATAGCCGTTGGCTGTCGCCACATCTCCGAAGGAAACCAGCACATCCAATAAAGCTACGGAAGCAGAGGCTTTCTGCAGCGATCCGATATATGGTTCAATGGATGTCCGGATTTTCCGAAAGATGTCGTATTCCAGCGCATTTATTTTTGCTTCCGCACTCAGAACCAGGCTTTCCTTCTCCTTTAGTTCCGGCGTAATGTACCTTTCGTTATTCACCAAAGTTTGCTTTCGAATGTAATTCTCCGGCACTTTATCCGAAAAGGATTTGCTCACATCCAGATAGTATCCGAACACCTTGTTGAATCCCACCTTGATGGTCTTAATTCCGGTGCGTTCCCGCTCGCTCTGCTCCAGCCCCGCAATCCACTCCTTGGCATCCCGAATGGATTCCTTCAGGTCGTCCAACTCCGAAGAATATCCCGGCCGAATCAGATTGCCCTCGGTGATGATAAATGGCGGTTCTTCCACGATGGATTCCGCAATCATCTGATACAGATCGTCAAAATCATCGATGGAATCCCGGATTTCGGCAAGCAAAGCCGAGGATGCCAGGTCCTCCAAAGTATTTCGAATCTCCGGCAGTGCACCCAGCGTATTTTTCAGCGCCACCAGATCCTTTCCGTTGGCGCGGCCGCTGGCCACGCGGGCACTGAGGCGTTCGAAATCGTAGATTTCCCGAAGGCCCGCCACCAGATTGTTCCGCTCCAGCGGGTGATTTACTACGGCGTCCACCGCTTCCAACCGGGCATTGATCTGCGCCTGATTGTTCAGCGGCTCTTTTATAAATCGCTTTAGCAATCTCCCGCCCATAGCGGTGTGCGTATGGTCCAGCACGCCCAGCAGGGAGCCTTCCTTGTTTTTGTCATATAACGTTTCCAGCAGCTCCAGATTTCGAAGGGTGGAACGGTCCAGCTGCATGTAATTGCTGGATTCTCGAATATCCAAATGCTTGAACTGCTCCATTCGCTGCTTCTGAGTATCCCCCAGGTACAGAAGCAGGGATCCGGAGGCCAGCACCAAGTCCGTTCGGCCGTCCAAATCCAGTGAAATCAGGGAAGATGCCCCGAATTGGTTCATCAGCGTCTTTTCGCACAGCGCCTTCCGGTAATAGGAGGAATCCACCGGATTCAAATAGGTCTGAATCTGCGGATCCTGCAGCGCCGCCAGCACGTTTTCCGGCAACGAGGACTCATCGTAAACGATCTCCTTCGGAGCTATTTTTACCAGTTCGCTGATCAGAGAGTCCAGATCATGGCGATATTCCAGATGCATGCAGGCCAGCTCTCCGGTAGTAATATCCCCGTACGCAATGCCCACCTGTGTCTTCGTGGCGAACACCGATGCGATAAAAATATTTTCGTCATTCTCGGTGGAACCGGCGATGTCTATGGTTCCCGGCGTAATGATTCGAACCACCTCCCGGCGAACCAAGCCCTTTGCCTCCGCCGGATCCTCCATCTGTTCGCAAATGGCCACCTTGTGACCGCGCTCCACCAGCTTGGGAATGTAGGAATCCGCCGAATGGAACGGAACCCCGCACATGGGTGCCCGTTCCTCCAGACCGCAGGCCCGGCCGGTAAGGGTCAGTTCCAGTTCTCGGGAGACGGTTTTGGCATCGTCGAAAAACAGCTCGTAGAAATCCCCCAGCCGAAACAAAATCAGGCAGTCCGGATTCTCTTCTTTAATCTGTAGGTATTGCTGCATCATTGGTGACAATGCCATAATAATCTCCTTTTTCATTCCTTTTTATTCTTTATTCCAATCAGTCCAAATCCGCATGAGCTTCCTGAACCACGTCCGAAATCCGGCTCGCCCATTCTTCAAGAACGGATTCTTCGCCGTTATCCGGAAGTTCACCTTCTGCCTTGCCGGCAAAAAGAAGATATTCGATATTTCCTTTCGTCCCCTTTACCGGTGAGAACGCCAATCCCAGTGGTTCCAGACCATTCTCCGATGCGTAACGGAGAACATTTTCGATGACCTGACGGTGCACCGCCGGATCCCGCACGATACCGTTCTTGCCTACCTGTTCTCTTCCCGCTTCGAACTGCGGCTTAATGAGGCAAACCATGTGTCCCGACGAATCCAAAACCTTCTGCACCACCGGGAACATGTGTTTCACCGAAATAAAAGAGACATCAATGGACACAAAGTCCACCGGTTCTTCGATTAAATCGGTGTCCAAATAACGGATATTGGTTTTTTCCATATTCACCACTCGAGGGTCTACCCGCAGCTTATAATCCAGTTGTCCGTATCCCACATCCAGGGCGTAGACCTTCCGAGCACCATTCTGCAGCATGCAGTCGGTGAAACCGCCGGTGGAGGCGCCCATGTCCATGCACACTCCATCCTTTAAATCGATAGGAAAGCAGTTCATGGCTTTCTCCAGCTTCAATCCGCCGCGGCTCACATACGGGCAAAGCTTCTGCTTAACCGCAAATTCCAGTTCCGGATCGAACTTCTGTCCGGCTTTATCTTCTATCCGGCCGTCTACTGTAACCAGTCCGGCCATGATGGTTCTCTTCGCTTTGTCTCGAGATTCCACCAGACCTTTCTGTACCAAAATGACATCAAGCCTTTCTTTTTTCAAAGTAATCCTCTACCCCCTTCACTACATCTTCCGGAGTCATTGCACATTCTTCTCGCAATTCCGGAATGCTTCCCTGCTCAATAAACTGATCCGGAAGGGCAAAATTCAGAATTCCAAACGCCTTCTCCCGATTCACCCGATTGAATTCATCGGAGAAACCTCCGATGATGGTGTTGTCCTCCAGCGTGACCACCAGTTTCGTCTCCGAATTCACTGCCGCGGCGTCCATCGGTTTTACCACGTTGATTGCCGTAACCCCTGCATCGAATCCGTGCTCGCGAAGAAGTCTCGACGCTTCGATACCGGTATCCAGCATCGCTCCTACCGCCAGAATCGTTACATCCTTACCAACGGAAAGCACCGTATTTTCCCCGGTGAACGGCTTCAGCCTCAGGTGATTTCCCTGGGAAGAACCTCTCGGATACCGAATCGCAATCGGTCCGTCGTATTGATGGACCGCATATTCCAACATCTCTTCCAGCTGATTTCCGTCTGCCGGACAGAGAATTTTCATGTTGGGAATCATATTCAAATAGGACAAATCAAACATGCCGTGGTGGGTTTCTCCATCCGCACCCACCAGGCCGGCCCGGTCCACCGCAAAGACCACATGAAGGTTTTGCAGACAAATATCTTCAATCAGCTGATCGAAAGCACGCTGTAAGAAGGAAGAATAGATGGCCACCACCGGCGTCATGCCGGCCTTCGCCATCCCTGCTGCAAATACAACCGCATGGGCTTCCGCAATTCCCACATCGAAGAACCGCGGTTCAAACTCCTTGTAAAACGGACCCAGTCCAGTGGCCGTTCCCATCGCCGCAGAGATGGCAACGATGGACTCGTCCGCCCGTGCCAACTCCACCAGCTTGTCGCCGAACACTTTTGAGTAGCTCGGTCCGGAAGGTGACGATAATATATTACCGTTATCTGCATCGAATGGAGCGATACCGTGGAATTTTCTCGGATACTTTTCCGACCAATAGTATCCCTTTCCTTTCTTTGTAATGACGTGCACCAGCGTCGGCCCGTCGTACTGATTGGCTGCGGTATAGGCCTCCACCAGAGCCTGGAGATCGTATCCATCTACAGGACCGATATATTTTATTCCGAGATCTTCGAAAAGAACGCCCTGTTCATCCAGCAGCGAGTACTTGATCTTATTTTTGGTATGGGAGATGGTGTCGCTGACCCGCTGACCTACCACCGGAATATTGTCCAGTGCTCCCCGGATGTTTTTCTTCATTCGGGTATAATTTTTTGAAGTGCGCAGGTTGTTCAAATGGCGAGACATGGCTCCTACATTTTTGGCGATGGACATTCCGTTGTCATTTAAAACAATTTTGATATTGGTTCCGGAAGCTCCGATATTGTTCAATGCTTCGTATACCAAGCCGCCGGTCATGGCGCCGTCGCCGATTACCGCCACCACTTGATAATCTTCGTTCCGAAGATCCCGCGCAGTGGCATATCCCATAGCCGCACTGATAGACGTACTGCTGTGTCCCGTGTCATAGGCATCATGAATGCTTTCCCGGGACTTCGGAAAACCGGAAAGGCCTTTATACTTTCGAAGGGTGTCGAAGGCCCCTGCCCTTCCGGTAATGATTTTATGAACGTAGGATTGGTGTCCCACATCGAAGATTACTCGATCCACGGCGGTATCATATACTTTGTGCAGGGCAATGGTGGTTTCCACAATGCCCAAATTGGATGCCAGATGGCCGCCGGTTTTCGAAACCTTCTCCACAAGAAAATCCCGTATTTCCCGGGCCAGAGCTTCCAAGTCCCCGTAGTCGGAGTTCTTTATAATCGATATTAAATCTTCTTTTTCAAGATCGTACAGCATTAGGATTTCCTTCTTTCCAGCTTATGAGCAAGTTCAATGAAGAATTCTGCGGAATCGCCGTATTTCTCCATAAGCGCAACGGCCTTTTCCGTTAAAGAATGCAGTTCGTCCTTGGCCGCCTCCAGCCCCAGGACTGTGGCATAGTTGCATTTGCCGTGATCGGCATCCTTGCCCAGCTTTTTCCCCATCATTTTTTCATCGCCAATCACATCCAGGATATCGTCGGAAATTTGGAAGGCTCTTCCAACCAGTTCCGCATACTGTTCAAAGTCTGTTCGAACCGCCTCCGGTGCATTGCCGATATAGAGGCCGGCCAGAATCGGCGCCTTCAGGAGCGCTCCGGTCTTGTTGGAGTCAATGAAGTTCAGCATCTCTTCGCTGCATTCTTTTCCCTCGTTCTCCATATCCGCTACCTGACCTGCAATCATCCCATGAATGCCGGCATTTCGGGATACTTCCAGCGCCGCCATCACATGGCGGTGGAGTTTTTCCGAATCCTCCTTCAAACCCGCTGCATCCTGCAGCATGATTTCGTGGGCAGTGTTCAGTAATCCGTCTCCGGCCAGAATGGCCATAGCTTCGCCGTACACCTTGTGGTTGGTCGGGTTTCCGCGACGAAGATCGTCATCGTCCATTGCCGGGAGATCGTCGTGAATCAGCGAATAGGTGTGAATGTACTCGATGGCACATGCAAAAGGAAGGGCTTCTTCCGGATTTCCTCCGGCGAAGTCCGCACAGGCCAGCAACAGAACCGAACGCAAGCGCTTTCCGCCGCTTTTCACGCTGTAGTTCATGGAATCCCACAGGACCTGAACCTGCGGCGCGACGGAAGGCAATTTATCCGCCAGATTTTCTTCAATCATGTTTTTATAATAATCGTAATTATTCATGGGAAGAACCCTCCTGCTCATCAAAGATTTCGATTTTCTGTTCGGCTTTTTCCAGCACGGAATTCAGATATTCCGACTCCTTCATTCCGGCATCAAACAGTGCCAGAGCTTCTTCCAACGAAGTAGCCGGTCCGCCGATTCGATCTGCGGCACTCCGGAGATTTTTCATGGATTCGGAAAAACTCTTATCACTCATCGTGTCCCTCCTTGTTCTTACCGGTAACCTGCGCCTTGAAGCGGCCGTTTCGCAGGAGTACCGTATACTCTTCGCCCTCCGATACATTATCGATATCGGAGACGATAGTTCCCGCTTCATTCAGAACTGCGGCGAACCCCCTCTCCAGCACTCGTTTCGGATTTCCCTCCCGAAGCTTAATCAATGCCTGCTCCATCTCATTTCGGGCCTTTTGTACCCGGTTTCTCATATTGGAACAAAGCAGTTGGGTTAGTGATTCAACCATTCTCTTTTCGTTCAGCAATTTAAAACGCAAAGATTCGCTCAGCGCACTGCGGCACTCAGCGATGCGCTTCTGAATTTCATGAACATCCGGCACCGCCATATCCGCCGCCTCGCTGGGCGTTGCCCCCCGGGCATCCGCCACATAATCGGAAATGGATACATCCGGTTCATGACCCACGGCGGAAATAATCGGAATATCCGATTGAAAAATGGCTCTGGCAACGGATTCCTCGTTAAAGGCCGCCAGATCCTCCGGGGATCCGCCCCCTCGCCCTACAATCAATAGGTCAATATGGCGCTTTCCCGATTCGTTCACCCGATTTGCCAAATGAATTCCCTGACAGATGCTGGCCGGCGCATTCACGCCTTGCACATAAGTCGGAAAAATCAAAAGGTTCACGTAATTGTTTTTCTTTAAAATAATTTTCTGTATATCCCGAAGGGCATCTCCCTCCGTGGAGGTGACGACCCCCACGCATTCCGGGAATTCCGGAAGTGGCTTCTTGTATTCCGGTCGGAACAGTCCTTCCGCTTCCAGTTTCTTTTTCAAGGCTTCAAAAGCCGTCTTCGCTTTTCCAACCCCGGCATCTTCCATATAGTGAATTTGGAAAGAATAGGTGCCGCCTTTTGCATACAGCCGAACGGATCCCACCGCAACCACGTTGCGTCCGTCTTCCAGAAGTTCCGGATTAATCTTTGGAAGCTGACTTTTCCAGACCACACTGCGGATGACGCATTGTTCATCCTTCAAGGAGAAATACGCATGTCCTTTCCGAGTTAATCCGGAGATTTCCCCTTCAATGGCCACATTTCGGAGATTGAAATCGCTGTCAATTTTGTTGGCCAGATATTCATTTACCTGTGTCACGCTAACCGGCTTCATTCTTGACTCCTCCGTCCTCCCAGCAGGGAAATTCCTACGGCATTATCTCCGGAAAGCACCGGGTCTCCGAACAGAATGCGGCAGCCATCCCGCTGTTCCTGCCAGAGGACCGCATATTTCCGAAGTGTCTCGCTGGCGGAAACGCCTCCGGCCATTACCACCGTATCCACTTTGTACTTTTGGCTCAGCTGTACTGCGGTGTCGTGAAGCAGCTGCTGAATCCGGTAGAAGATTCCCGGGACAATTTCATCGCCCTTCTCTTCAATGCTCTTCATCACCTGAGTCTCCGTTCCGGACAAGTTAAAGAACCCCTCCTGAATCCGAATTTTCCCCGGAAAGACTGTATACGACCGGCCCATGGCAATTCGGTCTAAATATTTTCCCGCCGGGAAATCGTAACCCAACTGCACACCGGTCCGATCCAAAAGCTGACCCACGCTGATGTCCTTAGTTCCGCCCACAATTTCAACCGCATATCCTTCCCAGGTCCGTTCGCACAGAAGGCACTCCGTCGTTCCTCCGCTGAGATGGAACAGCAGAAAGGGTTTCTGCGGTATTGGCGGCAGCGTGGACAGGATGGCTTCAATATGCCCTTCCTGATGAGAAAAACAGTTCATCGGAACCTGCAGTGCAGAAGAAATCACCGTTCCGGTCTGAACGCCGGATAGGAATACCGGCATATAGGATCCCTCCACATTCCGTGGGCGAGACGATACCGCCACCGATATGATTTCCTTTGGATCTACCGTCTGAAAAGCTTCCTCAATAAAGGAAGGTAGAACCTGGCAATGGTGAAAAAAGGCAACGGATTGCCTCAGACCTCTTTTTCCTTGTTCTACCTTTAGAAATTCGGAGCGCTGATATCGGATGTTTCCATTCTCATCCGTCAGCGCTACCGACGTCTTATAATTAGATGTATCGATTCCCAATACTACTTTAGCCATACTATTTATCCTTGGCAATCTTCCCTAAAACAGAATTGATAAATGCATACGAACGGTCTTCCCCGTATTTTTTCGCCATCTTCACCGCTTCGTCAATGGAAACGCTGTCCGGAATGGCATCCATATAGCAAATTTCTGCAACGGCAATACGGAAAATTGCCAAATCCGTCTTTCCCATTCGGTTCGTTTTCCAACGATCGGAATGAGAATCAATCATCTCATCAATTTCATCCCGGTGATCGCGGATAACGTCCAGGGTCTGAAGAGCCTGCTTTTCTTTCTGAATATGCTCATTCTCGGTAATCAAGGAGATGTTCCGGTAGTCGAAATCGCCCATCACATCCATCTGATATACCACTTGCATCGTCATTTCTCTAATTTCTTCTCTTTTCATAGTACTCGTTACCTGCTCTTTTCAACTCCCTCAATACAGATATTAACTGCTTCGACGGAAATTCCCGTCTCCTTCTCGATGATTTTCTTCACCCGGTTCTGGATGTCGTACGAAAGCTGTGGTATGTTCACCCCATACGCTGCGATGATGTGAATATCCACAGTAACCTTTCCATCCTCATCGTTTACGTGAACACCTTGTGTTTCCGTAATCCTGCCCAGAATGTTCCGGGAGAAGCTTTCCGCAATTCCGGGCGCCATTCGGATAACTCCGGGCAGCTTCATGGTTTCCTGTGCAGCATACCCGGCAATCACGGAATCCTCAATTGTATTCTTTTCTTTGAATTCTTTTGATTTACTCATGAGTTATTTTTATGCATCCTCTGTCGGTTCTTCCGGCAGAATTTCAATTTTCATCTTCTCGATTCGACGATCCTTCACTTCCAGAATGGTGAAGGAGAGGTTTCCGTATTGAATCGGTTTGTATTTCACTTCTTCCTTCGGAATTTCTCCCATCAAATCGATGATAAAACCGCCTACGGTCTCGCTGTTCTCCGATTCCAAATCCACATGAAGTTCATCCGTCAAATCGTCCAAATACACATTGCCATCAACGATAAACTCTGAATCGCTGATTTTCTCGATGACCCGGTCGTCCTCGTCGAACTCATCCGCAATATCGCCCACAATCTGCTCAATAATATCCTCGATGGAAACGATACCGCTGAATCCACCGTACTCATCAATCAGAATGGCCACGTGGTTGGTGCTTTTCTGAAGTTCGATGAACAGTGCATCGATGTTCTTCGTTTCGGGAACGAAATACGGCTCTCGAAGGATTTCCTCAAAATTAACGTTATCGAATCCGTGCTGACTGGCTTGGAACAGATAGTCCTTAATATGCAGGATTCCGATGATGTTGTCCGGATCGTCCCGATAAACCGGAATTCTGGAATAACGCAGTTCCATCAGTTCATCGAAGTACTCTTCTCGGTCGTCGTCAATATCAATCATGAACACATCTGTTCGAGGCGTCATAATCTCATATGCCAGCAAGTCGTCGAATTCGAAAATGCTGTCAATCATCCGATGGGCTTCCTCCTTGATATCTCCGGATTCCTGTCCTCGGTCCAGCATGGACATAACCTTATCTTCCGAGAAGTAGATGTTGTCCACATCCGTGTTCTTCCGAAGTATCAACAGAAATACGTTGGCCAAACACACACATATCTTTACAAACGGCCAGGTGATGTAATACACCAACCGCTGAAAGCCCGCAAATCCAATTCCTGAAGCATTCTGAGACTGAGATGCCAGCTTTTTGGGCAGGATGTCCGCCACGCCGATAAAAGCCACAAAATACAGAATATCCCACAAAATCATCCAATGGTTATCCCCCATTTCCCGTTTCATCAGCGAATGGAAGAGGAAAAAGGACATAATCAGCGTCAGGTAACTCAGAAACAAGTCCGCATAATGGTATTCCGATGGTTTCTGAATGAAACGCATCACCGCCTGAACTCTGCTGTCCTCCGGATCCGATTCGCTCAATTCTTTAATGGTGTTTCGGTCCGTATTATCCAATGAACGTTTTGCCGCTGCCACCAATGCATACACGATGCACAGCAAAGCAATGGTTATAATATATGCATATATAGGTATTTCACTCGTGTCAGATGTCATATCTCTACTTCCTTTTTCTTAAGATCGAATACTTTGCGGGAACTTTCCGGAACGGGATTCTCACTTCCTGCTTCGGATGCGGTGCGCTTTCTATCGCATTCCCGTCTTCATCCTTCATGGAAGGAACCGCTTCCGTATAGAATGGTTCTCCCGGACTCATAATTTCAATCTCATCTCCAACGCAGAACTTGTTCCGCTGCTGTACGATGGTCTCGCCGGTCGCCTCATCTACGCCCAACACCACGCCGATAAAACTGTACTCCCGAACGTAATCGCTGGTAAGGTAATTCTGATCCCGGTTGCTTGGCTTCTGATAAAAGAAGCCGTGGGTGAATTCCCGGTGGCTGGCCTTGCACAGTTCATCGTACCATTCCTGTTTGAACTCGTAATTCTCCGGATCCTTCATATAGCTGTCCAATGCTGCCCGGTATGCGGAAACCACCGTTGCTACATAGTAAGCCGATTTCATCCGTCCTTCAATTTTCAGAGACGTAACGCCGGCATTAATCATATCCGGTAAGCAATCCAGCATGCAAAGGTCCCGGGAGTTCATAATATAACTTCCCCGATCATCCTCTTCAATCGGGAAATATTCTCCCGGTCTTTTTTCTTCCATCAAGTGGTATTTCCACCGGCACGGATGAGTGCACTGTCCCCGGTTCGCATCCCTGCCCACCATATAATTGCTCAGCAGGCATCGGCCGGAGTACGAGATGCACATAGCACCGTGAAGAAAAGCTTCGATTTCGATATCCTCCGGGAGGTGTTCCCGCATCTCTCGGATTTCTTTCAGGCTCATTTCCCGAGCCGCAACGATTCTCTTCACTCCCTGAGATACCCAAAAATTCGCACTCAAGTAGTTTGTGGTATTGGCCTGAGTACTGAGATGAATCTCGGCATTCGGGATTCCATCCTTCACCAGCTGCATGACCCCCGGATCGGATACCAGGAACGCATCGATGGGAATATCCCGTATCTGCTGAATATATTCTTGAAGCGGCAGAATATCCTCGTTGTGAGGATAGATGTTGATGGTCAGATACCCCTTCGCCCCGTGAGTGTGAAGAAATTCCATGGCGTCCTTCATTTCGTCCACAGTCAGGTTTCCGGCCCCGGCACGAAGGCTGAACACCTCTCCGCCGAAGTACACCGCATCGGCTCCGTACCGTACCGCTGTTTTTAACTTTTCCATATCTCCCGCAGGAGCTAACAATTCAATTTTCTGCATAAATTCTATTTTTTATTCTCTTTAATAAGCAACAATCCATCACCACAGCTCAGCAAGGATACCTCTAAATCCTTCCGGCTGTGAACGTATTCCAAAAACTCATTCATTCTTTTTACGCTGGTTCGATGACGGCGCTTTCGGTCTAAAGACAAGTCCACCAGAAAAGCCTTCATCAAAATATTGTCGCAGACAATCAGTGCATTCTTGCTGCACAGCTTCTCTGCTTTTTTGAAGAATTCCATATAATGACTCTTCGCTGCGTCGATAAAAATAAGATCGAAGGGTTCCGTATTTCCGGCTTCGGCATTTTGAATCAGTTCGTCCAGCACAACCGAGCCATCGCCGTGAATCACCTGAATTCGATCGGTCAGCCCCTGCTCCCATATATTATCCACCGCCACTTGATAATTAGTATCCGAAAGCTCCACCGTGGTGATATGGCTCTCCGGAAGGAGGTGTGCAAAAAATATGGAAGAATACCCATACGCGGTGCCGATTTCCAGCACTCGATGGGCGGGCCTCAGGGGTAAAAGCGTGCGAAACAACATCTCCGTTTCTTTTAGAATCAATGGAATCTGATCTGCTTCGCTTTGCTCCCGCAACTTCCCCATCGTGTCATTCCACGGTTGGTAGAATGACACGATGTAGTCTGTCACTTTCTCATTGGTAATGTTCATATGAAAATTCGGCTCCTTCTATTTCTTGTTTTTCTTTGCCAGAGCCTTCTCATATGCCCGGGTATCTTTCTCGAATTTCGAGTAGGATTTGCTGAAATTATGGGAACCGTCCAACTTTTCGCTTACCACGAAATACATGTAGTCTGTTTTTGCCGGGTATAGAGCCGCCTTAATAGATGCCTCCCCCGGAGAACAAATCGGTCCCTTCGGCAAGCCGGAGTGAATATAAGTGTTGTACGGAGAATCAATCTTCGTGTCCGCCACGGACAGAACCGGTTTCGCTTTTCCCAGAATATACTGCACCGTGGAGCACATCTGCAGATTCATGCTGTCGTCTAATCGATTGTAGATGACGCTGGCAATCTTCGGGCGATCCTCATCCACCTGCGCTTCCTTTTCAATGATGGAAGCGATAATGATAATCTGATTCTCGGTATACCCCAGCTTTTTTGCCCTGGCTTTGTATTCGTCTGTAAAAACAGTATCGAATTGATTCAGCATAGTTGTAATAATCTGCTCTTCATCCGCTTTTGGTGCAACCTGATAGGTACTTGGGAAAAGATATCCTTCCAGATGATTCTTCCCCTTCTGGGCATCTTTCAAGAAACCAAAATCACTGTAGGCGTCGGAATTCTGCGCAGCCTCCAGGAACTTCTTTTTATCTACCAGTCCATCTTTGGCCAGAGTCTCCGCCACCGTCTCGATAGTGGATCCCTCCGGAACTGTAAAGGAATTGGTGGTTTCTTTTCCGGATACGATGACCTTTGCAATATCGCTGCACGTCATGCTCGGCGAAACGGAATATACCCCTGCCTTGTAGTTGGAATCGTAGTGCCAGATTTTGGAGCAAATCTTATATCTGGTAGTACTGCGAATGACACCTGCGTCTTTCAGTGCGTTGGCGATATCATCGGTCGTCGCACCTTCTTCAACTGTGACGTCAATCAGCGTTGCGTTGCTTCGGTCCAGCGGCTTGTTCAATGTGGACAAGAGCACGCTGGATCCGATAATCAGCGCAAATATAATCGCCAGTATTACCATTGCTTTTTTGATTGCTTTTTTCATAACAGCCCTTTGCTAATACCCGATATTTGGAAAAAATAAACTATTTGGAACGTCCCAGATAATCACCGGTTCTGGTGTCAATCTGAATCTTTTCTCCTTCGTTGATGAAGATCGGAACCTGGATTACGGCACCGGTTTCAACGGTTGCAGCCTTTGTAACGTTGGTTGCGGTATCACCCTTCACGCCCGGCTCGGTTTCGGTTACTTCCAGGTCAACGAAGTTCGGAGCTTCTACGGTGAATGCGTTGTCTTTGTAAAACTTAACGGTAGCGGTATCGTTCTCACGGATGTATTTGATGGCATCCTCTACCAGGTCGTAGGTCAGCGGAATCTGATCGTAGGTTTCCTGATCCATGAAGTAGTACAGTTCACCGTCATTGTACAGATACTGCATCTGCTTCGTCTCAATGTGAGCCTTCGGGAACTTGTCGTTCGGGTTGAACGCTTCTTCTCTGGTCGCTCCGGTCAGAATGTTCTTATACTTTGTACGAACAAATGCGGCACCCTTTCCCGGCTTAACGTGCTGGAAATCCACTACAACATGTGGTTCGCCATTCATTTCAAAAGTAACACCTTTTCTGAATTCACCTGCGCTGATCATAATTGTTTCTCTCTTTCTTTAAAAATCTTTAAAAATAACTTATAACATTGACTTAATATTGATGGCATCTGCCAGGATTTCACTCACATCCTTCATCATGATGGAGAATCTCGCTTCCGCCTGCAGATACTGTGCTGCCTGAGGCTTTGCCGTAAGCATGGTGACCATAGACTGAATCTGTCCCATCAGTTCCGAATCCAGTTTTCCTTCTGCCATCTGCTTCGTCTGCAGTTGAATTTGTTTCATCTGCAAATCCTTCAGCATCGCGCTGAGCTGCGGATCTTGGTCCACTTCCTTCTTTAAACGGTCGAATTCCTTGAATTCGTTGCTTTCCTTAATTGCCTGGGCAAGATCGTGGGCTTCTTCGTAAACGTTCATCGAAACTCCTTTCTACACGTATAGGATGACCGGAAGAATCACCGGACTCCGCCGCGTCTTTCTATAAATGTAACCCCGAAGGTCGTCACGAATCGCCGACTTCAATGAACTCAAGTCCATAGAGTCCCGATTGCGGCAACGCTCGATGGTTTCATAGACCACCTCGGTGGCATCGTTGATTAACGGACCGTTCTCCTTGACGTAGATAAAACCACGTGTAATCAGTTCCGGGTTTGCCGCCAGCTGCTTGGAATAGGTATCGATGGCCACCGATACCACAATCAATCCCGCTTCCGACAGTTGCTTTCGATCCCGGAGTACCACGTTTCCAACATCTCCGACGCCGTAGCCATCCACCAGAACATCGTCCGCCGTGGCGTATCCATTCTCCTGTTTTGCACGACCGCCCTTGACCACCAGCGAATCACCATTGGTCATGACAAAGATATTGCTACGGCTCATTCCCAGGCTCTCTGCCAATTTTGCGTGCTCGTTCAAGTGACGGTATTCGCCGTGAGCCGGAATGAAATATCTCGGCCGCACCAGGGTGTGAATCAATTTCAGCTCTTCCTGGCAGGCGTGACCGGATACGTGGATGTCCACGAAATCCGACAGGTACACCCGAACTTTCTTCTCATACAGCTTATTGACCACATTGGTGATGGTCTTCTCGTTTCCCGGAATCGGCGAGGAGGAGAAGACGACGACATCGCCCTTCTTCAGCTTCACCGCCCGGTGATTATCGTTGGCCATTCGAGTCAATGCGGACATCGGTTCGCCCTGGCTTCCCGTTGTAACGATGGTCAGGTTGCTGTCCGGGATATTATTGATATTCCGGATGTCCACAAAAGCAGATTCCGGCAGGTCGATATATCCCAAATCCTTTGCAATCTGCATCACGTTCTCCATGGAACGACCGGAAACCGCAATTTTACGGCCATGATGAATGGACGCTTCCATAAAGTGCTTAATTCGATGAATATTCGAAGAGAACGTAGCGATGATAATTCGTTTATCCGTTTCCTCAAAAATTCGGTTCATGGACTCCGCTACGATTCGTTCCGACGGTGTGAACCCCGGACGGAGCACGTTGGTACTGTCACAAAGAAGTACATCCACGCCCTCATCGCCCAGTTTCGCAAAGCGAGCCAAATCAATCTGCTTTCCTTCCAGCGGAGTGTAATCCACCTTGAAATCTCCCGTATGAACGATGTGTCCTGCCGGGCACTTGATGGAGAACGCAAAAGAATCCGCAATGCTGTGGGTGGTGTGAATTGCCTCCACGATGAAGCTTCCTATATGAATTATATCACCTGAAGATATCACATGCACGTCAGCGGTAAGATTCTTTTCCTTTAATTTATGCTGAATCAATCCCGCCGCAAGACCGGAAGCATACACCGGAACGTTGATTTCTTTTACCAGATACGGCACACCGCCGATGTGGTCCTCATGTCCGTGAGTGATGATTAATCCCTTGATTTTCTCCATGTTTTCCTTCAGATAGGTGAAATCCGGAATAACCACGTCGATTCCGAACATCTCATCTTCCGGGAAGGACATTCCGCAGTCCACAATCAGAATTTCGTCCCGATACTCGATTACCGTGATGTTCTTTCCGATTTCCTTCATACCCCCCAACGGGATGATGCGGAAGGACTCTTTCGGGCGAACCTGTTTCTGATTCTTTCCGTTGGACTTGTTCCGATTCTTTCCCTGATGGAACGGGATTGCCGGAAGGGACTTCTTTGATTTCTCCGGCTTTGCTGCCCCCTTTTGTTTATGGGACTTCGAATTCTGAGGAGTGTTGTTTCCCTTCTTTTTCGCCTTTCCGTCAGAAGGTTTCAACGCTTTTCTTACTTTTCCGGAAGCTGCCCCGGAATTCTTCTTCCGGGGTGCCGGATTTTTTTTCTTGTTATTCAGTTGTAAATCTTTTTCTTGTTTCATAGGCATTTCTATTTTACTACAAAGTTAATCAGTTTGTTTGGAACCACGATGGTTTTTACAACAGATTTACCTGCAATCGCATCCTGCACGCGTTCGCTTGCCAGTGCTGTTTCTTCAATTGCACTCTTCTCTGCGTTCTTCCCGAAAGCCATCTTGTCCTTCAGTTTTCCGTTTACCTGAACGATAATCTCAACGGTTTCCAGTTCCAGTGCAGCCGGGTCGAATTCCGGCCAATTCTGCTGATATACCCGATCTTCATGACCCAGGTCGTTCCACAGTTCTTCGGTAATATGCGGAACAAACGGGTTCAGAATCAGAATCAGCTTTTCAATGGCATCGTTCATCAGCGGAACGTTCACTTCGCCCTGCTTGTACTTATACAGCGCATTCACCAATTCCATGATGGAACTGATCGCAGTGTTGAAGCTGAATCTTCCGCCGGCATCTTCCGTTACCTTCTTCACGGTAGCATTCAACTGGAAATTCAAAGCCTTATCTTCTGCACTCTGAATAGTGATGGTTTCACTTCCACGGAAATCGCCGCGGATTTCGTTCACATATTCCTGTACCAGACGATATACACGGTTCAGGAAACGGTAGCTTCCCTCCACACCGGCATCGCTCCAGTCCAGTTCTTTTTCCGGCGGTGCTGCAAAGAGGATGAACAGTCTGGCGGTATCCGCACCGTACTTTGCCTGAATTTCTTCCGGGCTGACGATGTTGCCCAGAGATTTACTCATCTTCGCACCGTCTTTGATAACCATGCCCTGAGTCAGCAGATTATCAAACGGTTCTTCCGCATCCACCAAGCCCAAATCATGCATTACCATCTGGAAGAAACGAGCGTACAACAGGTGCAGGATGGCGTGTTCTACGCCGCCGATGTACTGATCCACGTTCATCCAGTAGTCCGCCTTTTTCTTGTCAAAAGGTTTCTCGGAATTGTGGGCATCGCAGTATCTTAAGAAATACCAGGAAGAATCTACAAAGGTATCCATGGTATCGAATTCGCGAACCGCCTTCTTGCCGCAACATGGGCAGGTAGTCTCTCCAAAGGTCTTGGAAGTCTTCAGTGGAGAATCTCCCTTGCCGGTGAATTCCACATCGGTCGGAAGCTTTACCGGAAGATTCTCTTCCTTCTCCGGAACCCATCCGCACTCTTCACAATAAACCATCGGAATCGGGCATCCCCAATAACGCTGGCGGGAAATCAGCCAATCTCTCAGCTTGTAGTTCACCTGAGCTTTGCCCAGTCCGTCCGCTTCCAGATCCTTGGTAATCTCTTCAATCGCTTCCTTGTTGTTCATTCCGGTGTACTTTCCGGAGTTAATCATGGTGCCTTCCGCAACGAAAGCTTCTGTGAGGTTATTGATGTCGATTTCCGGATTCTGGCTGTCCACAACCGGAACGATGTCCAGGTCAAATTTCTTCGCAAACTCGAAGTCGCGCTGGTCATGCGCCGGAACCGCCATGATGGCACCGGTTCCGTAATCCATCATAACGTAATCGGAGATGAAAATTGGAACCTTCTTTCCGTTTACAGGATTGATTCCATAGCATCCGGTGAATACGCCGGTCTTCTCCTTTGTCAGAGAAGTTCTCTCGATTTCGGACTTGTGCTGACATTCTTCTTGATATGCTTTTACTGCATCTTCATACTCCGTACCGTTGGTGAGTTCCGGTACAAATGGATGCTCCGGTGCCAGAACCATATAGGTTACGCCGAACAGCGTGTCCGGACGAGTGGTATAAATCTGAAGCTTCTTGCTGAAGTTCTCAATCTCAAAGGTCACTTCCGCACCGGTGGAACGGCCAATCCAGTTCTTCTGCATCAGCTTTACCTTTTCCGGCCAGCCCGGCATTTTGTCCAAATCCTTCAGCAGGCGATCCGCATAATCGGTAATCTTCAGATACCACTGGGACAGGCGCTTCTTTGTAACCGGCGTGTGGCAACGCTCACAGCAGCCGTCTACGACCTGCTCGTTCGCCAATACGGTCTGACAGCTTGGACACCAGTTCACCGGATTGTCCTTCTTGTATGCCAGTCCCTTGTTGTAAAACTGAATGAAAATCCACTGCATCCACTTGTAATATTCTTCCTTACAGGTAGCAACCTCTCGATCCCAATCGTAGCTGAAGCCCAGGCCCTGCAGCTGACGGTGCATTTCCGCAATGTTGCTGTCCGTCCAAATTGCCGGGTGAATATCATTTTTAATGGCCGCGTTTTCTGCCGGCAGTCCAAAAGAGTCCCATCCCATCGGATGCAGAACATTGTATCCCTTCAGTCTCTTGAAACGTGCAATTACGTCTCCGATGGAGTAGTTCCGCACATGCCCCATGTGCAGCTTGCCGGAAGGATATGGAAACATTTCCAAAACATAATACTTTTCTTTGTCGTAATCCTCTACGGTCTTGAACGCATCTTCTTTTTCCCATACGTCCTGCCACTTCTTTTCAATTTCTGTGAAATTGTACTTTTCCTTCATTGTCCTTAGTCCTCAATTCTTTCGATTTTGCAATCGCCCCAGATTTTATCCAGTGCATAACGCTCCCGCATTTCTGCAGTAAAAATATTTACTATAATGTCACCGTAGTCCACGAGGATCCAGCTGTTTCCGGACTTTCCCTCTAAGCCCTTCTGCTCCAGCCCCAGTTCGTAGGCTTTCTCGTCTACGCTTTCCTGCAGTGCGCCCAGCTGACGTTCCGAGCTTGCAGTGCAATTGATAAAGTAGTCTGCAAAAGAAGATTTCTCTGCAATATCAATCAGCACTACATCCGAAGCTTTGCGCTGGGACAATACTTCTGCCAATTCTTTGGCTACTTTGTAATTATCCATTTATTTCTCCTTGTTTCCAATGATTTGACGTAAATAAGTATATGCTTTCAATGTGTCGGAATCAATTTCTCTGTGCGAAGATTTCAAGTCCCGGATACTGAATTCCAGAACTTCCAGGCATGCGGCATGCAAATCTTTCTCGGCCAAAGCACGAAGTCTTGGAGCATCTTCATAATCCCGTCCCGGTTCAATGGCATCGGCCACGTAAATAATTTCTTCCAGAAGAGACATTTCCGCTTTTCCCGTCGTATGATAGGAAACCGCAGACAGCACTTCTTCATCGGTGACGCCGAATTCATCCCGCAAGAGCGCCACGCCCAATTTGGAATGGGCCAACGGCTGATTATTCCGGTACTTCCATGGGAGCCCGTAGAATCGTACCAACCGGTTGCTCTCCTCCTGTGTCAAGCACTTCGCAATATCGTGCACCAGCGCTGCCAGATGAGCCTTTTCTCGATCTGCTCCGTAGATTTCCGCAAGCCTAGTCGCTGTTTCTACCACTCCCAGTGAATGAGTGTATCGCCGTGGCTTCAGATTGCGCTTTAAATATTCACTCATCAATTCCATCGAGATAGATTCCATTGTTTCTTATATACTCTTCCACTTCCGGAACCACCAGTCCCGAAATATCCTTTCCTTTCCGCACATATTCTCGGATTTCCGTAGAGGAAGCATCGAAGGGGTTTAGATTTAATACGTGAAACCGGCTGTGATATTTCTTCCGAAAATATTCAATTTTCTCCAGCCCTTCCTCCGTAGAAACATGGGGCCGAACCCCCGTAATCAGCGGAAATTCCCGAAGGAGATCCGGACCCCGATACCACTTTTCGATGGTCAGCACCGAATCGAACCCGATGATAAAAGAAATCTCCGCATCCGGCATCCGTTCCCGAAAATAGCGTAATGTATCATAAGAATAGGAAGGTTCTTGTCGCTCCAATTCGTATTCCGAAATGGAAAATGCCGAATTTAAAGGAAGAATTCGCCGAATCATTTCCGCCCGCATCTCTCCCGGTGTCACATTGCTGTCCTTTTTGAAGGGAGAGATGTAGTTGGGCAGAAAAATCAGTTGATTTAATTCACATTCCCGAACCGCTTCTGTCGCCAGATTAATATGACCTCGATGAATCGGGTCAAAGGTCCCTCCGAATAATGCTGTCTTATTCATTTTCGGAAGCAACGACCTGAATGCCCAATTCTTCCAGTTGTTTCTCGTCAACCAGTCCCGGCGCTTCACTTACCAGACACTCTGCATTCTGGTTCTTCGGGAACGCAATAACTTCACGGATGCTCTTTTCACCCAGCAGCAGCATTACCATTCTGTCCAAACCATATGCCAGGCCGGCATGCGGTGGTGCACCGTATTTGAACGCATCAATCAGGAAGCCAAACTTTTCTCTGCACTCCTCATCACTGAGGCCCAAAACGTGGAACATCTTCGCCTGAAGTTCCTTATCGTGAATACGGACGCTTCCGCCGCCCAGCTCCACGCCGTTCAATACGATGTCATACGCATCGGCCTTGAGATCCAGGATATTTCCGTCCAGCTTATCCAGTTCGTCCAGCTTCGGCTGAGTAAACGGATGGTGCATTGCTTTGATGTTTCCTTCATCATCTTCCTCGAACATCGGGAAGTCCACCACCCACAGGAACTTAAACTGATTATCATCCAACATTCCCATCTGATCGGCAATCTTCCGTCTCAGCCAGCCTAAGGTGTCGAACACGACCTTCTTCCGGTCGCTGACGATAAATGCAACATCCCCGTCTTCCGCACCCAGTCGGTCCATGATTTCGGCCAGTTGCTCTTCGGTAAAGAATTTTTTCACGGAAGAATTGTATTCCCCGTTTTCCTTCTTAATCCATACGAGGCCTTTCGCACCGTAATGCTTTGCCTCCTCGGTCAGCTTGTCAATCTTCTTTCTGGAATACTGAGCTGCACCACCCGGCACGCAGATACCCCGAACATCACCGCCATTTTCCAGTGCACCGGTAAATACGGCGAAGTCGCAATTCTGTACCAAATCGTTCAGAAGAACCAGTTCGATTCCGAATCGGGTGTCCGGCTTATCGGAACCGTAGCGTTCCATGGCTTCCGTCCAGGTCAGTCTCGGGAACGGAGTCTCGATATCCATTCCCTTCAGGTCCTTCATCAGTTTCTTCAGGAAACCTTCCTGCATCGCGATGACATCTTCCTGATCCACATAGGACATTTCCAAGTCGATCTGAGTAAATTCCGGCTGACGGTCCGCTCTCAAATCCTCATCACGGAAACACTTTACAATCTGGAAGTACCGATCCGTACCGGCAACCATCAGCAGCTGCTTGAACATCTGCGGAGACTGCGGCAGCGCATAGAATGCACCGTTCTTCACCCGGCTCGGCACCAGATAGTCCCGTGCACCTTCCGGTGTGGACTTGATCAGCATTGGGGTTTCCACCTCAACAAATCCGTTTTCATCGAAATAGTCTCGTGCACATTTGGTGACCTTGTGACGGAACAGCAGATTTCTCTGCATCTTATTCTTTCTCAGATCCAAGTAACGGTATTTGAGACGAAGAGATTCATCTACATTATCATCGTCTCGGATGTAAATCGGCGGAGTCTCTGCACTGGAATAAATTACCATGTCCGTTGCAAACACTTCAATTTCACCGGTTGGAATGTGGTCGTTCTTAGCACTGCGCTCATGAACGATACCCTTGATGCCAACAGAAAACTCACTCCGCAGAGATTTTGCCGCCTCCATCAGTTCTTCCGGAATATCTTCGTTGAAAGTAATCTGGGTAATTCCCGTCTTATCCCGAAGGTCCACGAACACCAGACTTCCCAAGCTCCTCTGCTTGGCCACCCAGCCGTTTAGAATGACTTCTTTTCCCTCATCTGCAAGCCGCAGCTCGCCGCACATATGTGTGCGCTTGTAAATTTCTGACATTATCCTCTCCTGATTTTATCCAAAATTTCTTCCTTAACAATTTTTGTCTGTTCGCCGGTTTCCATATTCTTCAGGGTCAGCTCTCCGCTTTCGATCTCATCGTCCCCGATAACGATGGAATACTTCACACCCACCTTGTTGGAATACTTCATCTGGCCCTTCAAATTTCGCTCCTGGGTATCCACAATCGCACGAACGTGGTTATGCCGCAGATACTGTACCAGATTCAACGCGTAGTGTTTCGCACGATCGCCGATGAATGCAATCATGATTTCCGGCTGTACCGGTTTGCCGAAATCCGATCCGCACATTTCCATCAACATCAGCAGTCGTTCCTTACCAAGACCGAATCCTACACCCGGCATAGACGGTCCGCCGATTTCCTCAATCAAATGATCGTATCGGCCGCCGCCGCAGACCGTACCCTGTGCACCAATCTTTGTGGTGACAAATTCAAAAGCGGTCTTGGTGTAATAATCCAATCCCCGAACGATTTTCGGATCCACCTTGAACTGAATGTCCATGGCCTTCAGGTTTTCCTGAAGTTCCTCGAATGCGTCTCGGCAGTCATCACAGAGATAATCTACCATCTGCGGTGCGTCCTTTACGATTTCCTGATCGTCCTTGGATTTGCAGTCCAGAATGCGCATTGGGTTCGTTTCAAAGCGAGACTGACAGGTACTGCACAGTTCATCGTAATGCGGCCGCAGGAAATCCTGCAGCGCTTTCCGATACTTTGTACGGCATTCCCGGCATCCGACGCTGTTGATGTGCAGTTCGATTTCATCGATACCCATGCGCTTCAGAAAATCATCCGCCATTGCGATGATTTCCGCATCCGCCATCATGGACGATGCCCCAAAGTTCTCAATGCCGAACTGATGGAACTGACGAAGCCGGCCTGCCTGTGGCTTCTCATATCGGAAGCACGGGGTGTTGTAGCAATACTTGCTCGGCTGCATATCCGCAAAATGTTTGCTTTCAATAAAAGCACGAACCGCCGGAGATGTCCCTTCCGGTTTCAGCGTAATGCTGCGGTGACCGAGATCTTCGAAGGTGTACATTTCCTTCTGGACGATGTCCGTGGTCTCCCCAACGCCTCGGTTGAACAGGTTCGTATCCTCAAAAATCGGTGTACGAAGTTCACCAAAGCCGTATTCGTCACAAATCTTAAAAAAGGCATCTTCAATATAGTGCCACTTGTAGGCATCCTCCGGCATCATGTCCTTCGTACCCTTAGGTGCTTTAATTGCCATCTCTATCCTCCCAGTAATTATTCTTTCGTAAAAGCATTTCATCGAAACGCTCTTTATAAATCGCACTGTTCCCCACATTCGGAATTCGTTCTAAACGGTCCGACTCCGGGTAATATCTCTTGCCAATTGCACCGGCCCCCAGGCCGATGATGGTCTGTTTTTCTTCCATTATTCGCACGTTATACACCGAATGGGCTTCCGGCTTGCAGTACCCCACGTTCTCAAAAGAACCCATCTGATGTTTTTGCCGGTATATATAATACGGTTCAAAACCATACGCAGTAAGAAATTCTTCCGAAAATTTCAGCATAGTCCGCACATTTTCTGTATCTCTTCGGTAATACTCCGGATCCTGTTCTTTCAGCTTCGATCCTCTTTTTACCGATAGGGTGTGCACCGTAATATTGTTGGCTCCCAGTGACACCAATTCTTCCAAAGTGTTCTTGAAATCGTCCGGAGTTTCTCCCGGCAATCCCGCAATCACATCGGAATTAATGATTCGAAAACCCATCGCTGCAGCGGTCCGGAATGCCTCTCGGATATCCTCCGGGCTGTGCTCCCGTCCAATTTCCCGCAAAGTCTGCGGATTCATGGATTGCGGATTGATACTGATACGATTAACCCCTTTTTCATGAATCTGTTCCAGCTTATCTCGAGTGATGGTGTCCGGTCTCCCCGCTTCGATGGTGAATTCAATACGGGATAAATCCAGCTGAAAAGCCGATTGAATCGCATCTACCAAGCGGCTCAACTGATCCGCTTCCAAAGTAGTCGGAGTCCCGCCGCCGATGTACACGCTTTCCACCAACTGGCCCATCTTTTGGAATTTTGCCCCGGTATATTCCACTTCCCGCAAAAGAAATTCCAGATACTCTGCAATCTCTTCCGATGTCGCAACACTGCTGGCAAATGAACAGTACGAACATCTCGTCGGGCAAAACGGAATATGGATGTACAAGCTAAGGCTGTCCGTTCCCGGGCGCTCCATATAAGACAGCTGATAATTGAGGATCCTACGCAGGAGTTCGATTTTTTCCGGATGAAGCAGGTACTTCCGCGCCACCGTTTCCATGGTCTGTGCGATGTCGCCGCACCGATCGTAAACGGAAAAGGCCAATTTCAGCGGCCGTACCCCGGTAAGTGTCCCCCACTCGGGGGTAATTCCGGTTAAATTCGACAGGATGCGGTACAATTCTCTTTTCACACCGTCCAAATCCGCATCTTTTTCGCCATTCAACAGATAACTTTTATCCGTTAATCGTGGCGAAAAGCCTTCGTGAAAGTCCACCGGGATGATTTCGAACTCATCATTTGCCAAAAACTCCCGCGCCAACTCCTCCAGGTGATATTCATTTTTGATTCCGTTTAGATAGAATCTATACAAATGGATTTCCTTTCTTCTCTGCGCCGATAGAGGTGCCCGGTCCGTGTCCCGGCAGCACCTGAATTTCATCCGGCAGTCTCATCAGTTTCTGCAGTGACTTCCGCATCTGTTCAATATTTCCGGAATACAAATCCGTCCGTCCGATGCTTCGGAAAAACAGGGTGTCTCCGGTGAAAATTTTACCGTCACCGCAGATGCAGATTCCGCCTTGCGTATGTCCCGGTGTTTCCATAAAAGTAAATTCTATACTTCCTAAAGTTACCGAATCACCTTCCGAAACATATCGGTCTGCCTCCGTGCTCACCGGCTCCGGCGAAAATTCCATAGAGCCGTTATTCTCGGCATCCAGCAGTAGTTCCTTTTCCTTGACCCCGGCAATCAATACCGCATCCGGATAATCCTTGCGAATGGCATTCAGCGCACCCATATGGTCTCCGTGAGCGTGGGTCAATATGATGTACTTCAGTTCGTTCAAGTTCCGAAGCTCCTTTTTCATAGCCGGGGTATAGCATCCCGGATCGATTACCATTCCCTGATTTGTTTCGGAATCCGTGAGAATATAAGTATTTTCTTGAAGCATATTTTCGTTGTATCGTTTTACCGTAATCATGATCTCGTCCTGTATACCTTATCAATCCCCGGGACATTCCTCAGCGCAATCAGCAGTCTTTGAATCTGATGTGTTCCGGTAATGGCCACGGTAATCGTCACGTTAACGTACTCCATATCTGCCGGTTTCATGTTCACCCCTACCAAGCGAACATCCATGTCTTCACACACCTTAGAAATATCGCTGAACATTCCCCGGCGGTCCTTGCAGCAGATATTGATATCCGTGTAATAGGTCTGTCCTTCCTTTGGAGTTTCCCATTCCACCTGAATCAATCGTCCTTTTTCCTGCTCCGGCAGGCTCACGATATTGCTGCAGTCTTTCCGATGCACCGTAATGCCACGGCCCTTTGTGATGAATCCGATAATATCATCTCCCGGAACCGGAGTGCAGCATCTGGCGATACGAATTAACAGGTTATCCGAGCCTTTTACGATAATCCCGGTTCCATCAGAACTGTTTTCCCGATGAACCTGTTTCTTCTTCTTGATTTCTTCTTCTTTGCGGACTTCTTCCTTCTTATTGTCCTCGATGAAATAATCAATCAGCCGCTGTCCCAGTTTTGCCAGCGCACTTCCGCCGTTGGAAATCTGCAGATACAGCTCATTGACATTATTCAATTTCAGGTCCTTTACCGCTTTCAGAAGGTAGGCATTCTTCGCCACCAGATGTGGGTCGTAGCCCTTCTTCTTAATGTAATTCGCGATATTGGTTTTCCCCCGATCTAGGGAATCATTTTTGTTGGCTTTCCGAAGCCAGTTTCGGATTTTGTTCTTGGCCTGAGAGCTCTTAGCGATATTCAGCCAATCCATGCTCGGTCCGGCCGAATTCGCAGATGTGATGATATCCACGATATCCCCGGTCTTCAGTTCATGGTCGATGGTAACCATCTTGCCGTTCACCTTGGCCCCTACGCAACGGATGCCTACATCCGTATGAATCTTAAATGCAAAATCCAGTGGCGTCGACTCTGCCGGCAATTCGATAACGTCTCCCTTTGGGGTGAATACGAACACCTGATTATCAAACAAATCCATCTTCAGAGTTTCCAAGAACTCCATGGAGTCATCGGTTTCCTTCTGCCACTCCAATGCCTGCCTCAGCCAGGCCAGCTTCTGTTCCGACGAGTCTCCGCCGGAACCGCCCTTTCCTTCTTTATATTTCCAATGTGCCGCAATACCGTATTCAGCGATTCGATGCATCTCGTAGGTTCGAATCTGAATCTCGAAGGGATCCCCGTTTTCATCCAACACAGTGGTGTGCAGGGATTGATACATGTTTGGCTTCGGCATTGCAATATAGTCTTTAAACCGTCCCGGAATCGGCGTCCATTTGGTGTGAACCAGTCCCAGCACGGCATAACAGTCTTTCACTGTATTTACGATGACACGAATGGCAATCAAATCAAAGATTTCATCCAGTTGCTTGTGCTGAAGTGTCATCTTCTTGTAGATGCTGTACAGATGCTTCGAACGTCCCATTACATCGTAATGGAAGTTTGCTTTGTCCAGCTCATCGCTGATTTCATCAATCAGCTGATCGACGACTTTCTCTCGCTCTTCCTTCCGTTTGCTTACCTGAACCGACAGCGATTCGTAATCTTCCGGATGAAGATACTTAAATGCTAAATCCTCCAGTTCGAATTTAATGCTGTAGATTCCCAGACGTCCGGCAAGGGGCGCATAAATCTCCAGCGTTTCTGCGGATTTCTCCTTCCGCTTATGAGGCGGCATGAACTCCATCGTTCGCATATTGTGGAGACGGTCCGCCAGTTTAATAATCAGGACGCGAATATCCTTAGACATGGCAAGGAACATTTTTCTGAAATTCTCCGCCTGAAGTTCTTCTTTGGAGTCATACTTGATGTTTCCCAGTTTGGTTACGCCGTCCACCAGCAGAGCAATCTCTTCGTTGAAATCCTCTACCAGCTCTTCTCGAGTGTACTCCGTATCCTCCACCACGTCGTGAA
This sequence comes from Mogibacterium kristiansenii, assembly GCF_029224645.1. Taxonomy (NCBI): domain Bacteria; kingdom Bacillati; phylum Bacillota; class Clostridia; order Peptostreptococcales; family Anaerovoracaceae; genus Mogibacterium; species Mogibacterium kristiansenii. The sequence continues at coordinate 36,417 of NZ_JAQXUZ010000021.1, read as the reverse complement.
GGAGTCCGGCGACGACCGTTTCATTATCCATGCCAAAACTGGCCAGAATCTTGGAGACCGCAATTGGATGAATGATATACGGTTCTCCACTCTTTCTCATCTGGCCGTTATGAAGTCTGTTGGCGATTTCAAAGGCTTTGATAATCATCGGATCATCATATCTCTCATTCATCGTCTTGAGATCTTCAATATATTGTTCTGTTGTCATACTAAAATCAGTCGTCACCCGTGAACACCCCTTTATTTGAAATTTATTTTACAATTCCGGAATTGTTTGCCTTTGCTTTTTTCTCTTTCTGCAGTTCATACCGGGACATGCTTTCCTTTCTCTTCATCTCGTAAAGCAGCGGGCTGCAGATGAAGATGGAGGAATAGGTTCCGCAAATGACACCGATAATCAGCGGAATCAGGAATTCCCGAATCTCCGAAGATACCATAAAGTACAGCGGCACCATAACAATCAGCGTTGTAATGGACGTCATAATCGAACGGGACAGCGTCTCGTTGATGCTGTCGTTAATCTGCGGAATAAGTTCCTTTCTCTTGTAGAACCGCTTGTTCTCCCGAATACGATCGAAGATTACGATCGTATCGTTAATGGAGTAACCCACAACCGTCAGAATGCCGGCGATGAATGGGTTGTTGATGGTAAATCCGAAAATCGCGTACATGGAAAGAGTCACCAGCACATCGTGCAGCAGACCGCCTACCGCAGCGACTCCATACTTCCAGGTCTTGAACCGGAATCGGATGTATACCAGCATGCACAGTGCTGCGATAATAATGGATTTAATCGCATTTTGTCTCAGCTCTTTACCGACGGTCGGTCCGAATTCCTCGGAAGCCAGTACCGACTTCTTATTCAGGTTATACTTCTTGGACAGCGTGGAAACAACCTGCCCTCTCTGATCCGCATTCAGTGCTTTCTTGGTACGGATCACCACCTGGCTGTGGTTATCCGAAGCGTATACGATGGTCGGATTCAAATCGTATTTTTCGATGGTCTTCGCCACTTCATCGGAATCCACCTTCTGACCCATCTCCAGCTGAATCATCGTACCGCCGGTGAAATCGATTCCGTAATTGAAGCCCTTGAATGCCGCGCATCCCACACCCAGCAGAATAACAATCAAGCTCAGTGCGAAATACTTCTTTCGGTTTTCGATAAAGTGAACGTGTTTGGTCCACTTCATTCTCGGAGTGCCGTCTTCGTGCATTCCGAAGTGTCTCATCTTGCACAGTGCCGGAATGTCTGTCAATGCAGTTACAAACAGCTGTGTGATGAATACTGCGGTGAAGATACTGCAGATTGTACCGATCATCAATGTCAGCGCAAATCCCTTAACCGATGTGGTACCGATCAGATACAGCACGATAGCTGCAATCAGTGTAGTGGTCTGAGAGTCCACTACCGTCGTCAGCGCGGACTTAAATCCGGTATCCACCGCAACACGAATGGATTTTCCCTTTTCGATTTCTTCCCGAATTCGGGTAAAAATAATTACGTTGGAGTCTACCGCCATACCGATGGACAAGATGATACCCGCAATTCCCGGCAAGGTGAGAACCGATCCCAATCCTGCCATAATCCACAGGGTTACCTCTACGTACAGCAGCAGTGCCAGGTCCGCAATGATTCCAAGTGCGCCGTATGCCATCAGCATAATCAGCATAACGATTCCAAGACCGATGGCGCCGGCCACAATACTCTTATGAAGCGCATTTGCACCGATGGTCGCCGTCTCTACAGAGGAACTGATTTCCTTCAGGGTTGCCGGCAGTGCACCGCCTCGGATCAGCGCAGAGGTAGAAGAAGCCTCATCTTCACTGAATCCGCCCGGACGGGTAATTTCACAGCTTCTGGATGCGATCTTTTCGCTTACGCTCGGTGCCGATACCACTTCGTCATCCAGCTTGATGACAATTGCGGTGTTGGAAACCGCTTGACCGTTTTCGTCTTTCATGGTGGACTTCATCGTTCCGGATGCCGCTTTTTCAGTTGCACTTGCGAATGCATCGGACCCCTTGGACGAGAAGTCAATGGTAATCTTATATCCGCCGTTCTTGGAGTCGGTGGTAAAAGAAGAATCGGTAATCTCATTACCGCTCATGACTTCCGTACCGTCTGCCAGGAACAGTTTCAGCTGAGCCGTCTTACCAATCTGATCGATAGCCGCCTGTGCATCTTCCACACCCGGCATCTCTACACGAACTCGATTGTTTCCCTCAATGGAAACGGAGGCTTCGGAAATACCCATGGCGTTGACACGGTTTTCCAGGACGGACTTCGTCTGATCCATCAGTTTAGACAGCTGCGTACCCTTTTCGTTGGTCTCAGCTTCCATCAAAACATAGACACCGCCGTTGATATCCAGTCCGTACTTCATCTTATCCGCAAGTCTCGGAACCGGCCCGATACCCTTAAACGAAACAAATGCCCCCACTGCGATAACCAATACCACGACAATTGATAGAAATTTACGTGTACCTTTTTTCATTTGACCTTAAGTGCCTTTCTAAGAATTTGTAATAATGTACATAGCAATACATTGCATTTTACGTACCATTTTACATCATAGCCATTGGAAATTCAAGTTTTTCACCATTCCAATTTCGTGTATAGCAAAACAAGGATACCATTTGGCATCCTTGTTCTCGTAATCAGAAATCTTATTCCGCATCCTTATTCTCGGATTCATCCTTCTTCGGAGTCAGCTTCTTCGGAGTAACCTTCTTCGTGGTGGAAGTCTTTACATCCCGTTCCTTTGTCTCTTCCGCTGCTTCCTTCTTCTCCTGACGAGCTGCGGTGTTCGGTGTCTTCACGCTGCCGATTGCAGTCTTCAGAAGTTCTACGTTAGTGCTGCCCTTTCCGGCATTCAGATTAATCACAACGGTATCGGAATTGATGGCAACGACCTTTCCGATGAATCCGCCGATGGTGATAATTTCATCACCGCGGGTCAAACCGTCTCTCATTTCCTTCGCCTCTTTATCGCGCTTGCGCTGCGGGCGAATCATCATGAAATAGATAATACCGATAAAGAACACCAGAAGAATCAGGTTCATCATTGTCGCATTTGTTTTCATGTAATTATCCTCCATAAAAAAATAGATGGTGCCGGCGATGGGGGTCGAACCCATACGATATCACTATCACGGGATTTTGAATCCCGCGCGTCTGCCAATTCCGCCACGCCGGCCCAACAAGGAGTATTATATCATACTATGACTAATATTTAAATATTTTATTTTCAAAAAAGTGAATCTTGAGAAAAAAAGTTCCTGACAGAGTCAGGAACTTTGGTGTGGCTGACTGGACTCGAACCAGCACGGTCTCCCACATGCCCCTCAAGCATGCGCGTCTGCCATTCCGCCACAGCCACATGACTCATTTATAATATCATCTTTTACTATTAAATGCAAGTCTTTTCATGAGATTAAATGATTTTTTCGCAAAAGAAAATCCACCCTACTCCGGAGTTCCGCCAGCGTCCCGGAGTTATCGATAAGCTCCGATGCCTTCTCTCGGCGCACTTCGTCGGAAACCTGCTTCTTCAGAATCCGCCGAACCATCTCTTCCGTCAGTCCGTCTCGCGCCATCACCCGCTTCACGCGCACCTCTTCCGAAGCCGTTACCGCCCACACGCCGTCGTATTCCGACCCATCGGATCCGCTTTCGAAAAGCAGGGGAATCGCCACGAAAGTCACCGGAGCGCCCAGTGTTCTCATCCGTTCAATCTCCGCTTTTGTATCTCGTACTATCACTTCCGTCGTTCCCTTTTCCAAGACCTTCATCATCTCCGGATTGCGATATACCACATTGCGTATGGCTTCCCGATCCATGGAACCATCCGGAAGAATGAAGTCCTCTCCAAAATACTTCCGAATGTACGGGATGGCTTTGCCGCCCGGTGCTGTCATGGCATGAGCCATGCAATCCGTGTCGATTACCGGAAACCCCTTTTCTTCCAGATAATCCGTCACTGCTGTTTTTCCCGACCCGATTCCGCCGGTAATTGCAATTGTTCGCATGGCTCGCCTCATTTCGATATAAAAGTCCTTATTTCAAATCAAACCAGGTCTTCCCGGAATGCATGTCGCAGTCCAGCGGAACGGACAGTTCCACCGCATTTTCCATATTTCTCCGAAGGAGTTCTTCCACCTGCTCCAACTCCTCCGGCACCGCTTCCACAATCAGTTCATCGTGAATCTGCAGGACCAGCTTGGATTTCATCTCCCGCTCTCTCAGCTCGGCATCCACCTTGTTCATGGCCACCTTGATGATATCCGCTGCACTTCCCTGAATCGGACTGTTCATCGCCAGCCGCGCCGCCAGCTGCTGATCCATGTACCGGCGAGACTTGAATTCCGGGATCTGACGGATTCTGCCCATAATCGTTTTTACCTCGAAGTTTTCCTTTCCGATTTCCACCTGACGGTCCAGATAGTCCTTTACCGCCTGATGCTTTTCGAAATAGTCATCGATGTAGCGCTGGGCATCCTTCCGGGTAATTCCCAGATTCTCGCTCAGCCCGAATCCGCTCATGCCGTAGATGACGCCGAAGTTCACCGCTTTTGCCCTGGAACGATCCAGCGGGGTCACGTTCTCCATCGGGATATCGAATACCCGGGATGCGGTAAGCCGGTGAATATCCTCTCCGGTACGGAACGCCTCCAGCAACACCGGATCCCCGGAAAGCGCCGCCATCAGGCGAAGTTCAATCTGGGAATAATCCGAACCCACGAACACGTTCTCCGGTTCCGACACCATAAAGGCCTTTCGGATATTTCGTCCGTTCTCATCGCGAATCGGAATATTTTGAAGGTTCGGTTCCGTGCAGCTGAGCCTTCCGGTGGCCGCCACCGTCTGATTAAAATGAGGATGAATCCGTCCATCGCTTCCGATTAAGCCCAGCAGCCCGTCCACATAGGTACTCTTCAGCTTCGATGCTTTTCGGAACATCAGCACCTTGGACACCACCGGATAATCTTCCTCCAACTTCTCCAGCACATCCGCCGCCGTGGAATACTTGTTCTTTCCCTTGGTTTTCTTCGGATACGGAATACCCATCGTCTCGAACAGAACCTCACCCAACTGCTTTGGCGAATTGATATTGAAAGTGGTTCCCGCCTCTTCGAACACTTCCGCTTCCAGCTTTGCAATCTGGGTGTCCAGCTCCTCCCCGGCAGACTTCAGCATCTCCGGATTGATTTTCATTCCCTGAGACTCCATGCCTGCAATGGTGCGGATCAGCGGCATTTCACAATCTCGGAACAGGGACAGCATCCCCTTCTCTTCCAGTGCCGGAAGCTGCTTCCGATAAATGCAATCTAAAGCCATCAGCCGCTTCTGGGCATCCTCCCCGTCCAGCGTCTCGTTCGCATAGTGTAAAAACATATTGGTGAGGTTATACTTGCTCCGATTCGGATCCAAAAGGTACTCGGCCACTTCCACATCATGATGCAGCGTAAAACGGTCCATTCCGTACTGAAGCAAGGTATAGGCCATCGGTTTCAAACCAAGCCCCACCAGTTCCGGTTCCTTGTCCAAAAGGCTGCCCATGCGGATTTCAAAATCCAGAGGCGTCACTGTACATTCCGCATAGTGCATCTGCTCCGGATTGTACAGGCGAACACCTTTCACCTCCGGAAGCTGTTTATGATTATCGTCCGTATCCATCTCGATAATCAGCGTCCGGTTATTCTTCAAAGAATCCAACAAATCCTCATAGGAAACTTCCTTCACACCTTCCAGAAGGTCTTTCTCCGGTTCGACCGTAACATCATCCGGCGTTTGTCTTTCCAGATTCTGAAGGAATTTTTTGAACTCCAATTTCTTGTACAGCGCAATCAGCCGATCGTAATCCGGTTCTCCGTACGCCAGCTCCGGCCAAGAAACCGGAAGCTCCACATCCCGCTTGATGGTCGCCAGCCATTTGGAAAGTTCGGCTTCCTCCAAGTTCGCCCGAACGTTTTCGCCCAGCTTTCCCTTGATTTCATCCGCATGCGCCACCACGCCTTCCACGGAGCCGTACTCCTTCAGCAAGGTGATTCCCTTCTTTTCTCCCACGCCGGGAATCCCCGGGATATTATCGGATTTATCCCCCATCAGGCCCTTTAAATCAATAAACTCCTGTGGGGTCAGTCCGTACCGTTCCTGCATTTTTTCGAGATCGTACAGGTCAAAATCCGTCATCCCCTTTCGATTCAGAACGACGTAGGTGTTCTCGCCCACCAGCTGGAGCGCATCCTTATCGCCGGTGATAATCAGGGATTCCAGACCTGCATCCGCCGCCTTTGCGGTCATGGTGCCGATCAAATCATCTGCCTCAAAGCCTTCTTTTTCCAGAACCGTAATGTTCATCGCTTGAAGAACTTCCTGCATCAGCGGAATCTGGGACAAAAGTTCCATCGGCGTCTTCAGCCGGCCCGCCTTGTATTCCGGATACGCCGTATGCCGGAACGTCGGCGCCTTCATATCAAAAGCCACCGCAATGTAATCCGGATGGTAGTCCTCCAGGATTTTATTCAGCATATTGATAAAAGCAAAAACACCCTGCGTGTAGATTCCGTCCCGCGTCACCATTTCCCGCATGGCGAAAAAAGCACGGAAAAGCAGGCTGTTTCCGTCAATTATGACAAATCGTTTCATGAAAAATGTCTCCTCTTGAATCTCAGTTATTTCCGGAGAAATTCCCGCGCCGCCGGAAGTCCGTACGCACTCTCCGCAGAAATAGCTCCGTCGATTACGCTGTACTGAACGATATCCGTTGCCAAAGCTGCAAATGCATCGAAATTCACGTCCTTTTCTCCAGTCGCCATCACAAAAATCGTATCTCCGTCCATGATGCTGTGCACCGGCTTAATCGCCCGGGCATACCCATCGTGGAGAATAGATGCCAGCTTGTTGCACTGGGCCTTGGTCAGCTTGGCATTTGTAACCAGGCAGGAAATTGTGGTATTAAAAGTAATATCATATCCCATGTCTTTCGATTGTTCGTTTACAGCCGGAGTTTCTTCCGTCGTTTCCGGTTCCTCTAACTCTTCCTCTTCTCTGCGCTTATTGAAGAAAGGCTCCATCTTGCTCTTCATATTATAGCTGGATTCCGCCGCAACGCAATTCTTCAGCGGACGGATTGTTCCGTCAATGCGCTTTCCGTCGGCACTGAGCAGGCCGGCAATCACTTGATTCCTTCCATCGTATACATCGGCAAACGCATTGACCGCCGTAATGGCACCCACCTCAATCTCGCCGTCGGAGCAAGCAAACGTTCCCAGGCCGGTCTTCATTGCTCGATTCATGCCATAGAATTTACCGACGGACGCACCGGTGCCGGCACCGTAATTTCCGTGATGAAACTCTCCGCCGCAGAAAGCGTTGTGCACCGCCTTCACGCCCATAGTGCGATCCGGGCGAACATCGGACTGTCCCACATTCAAATCAAAAAGTGATGCCTGGCAAACGATCGGAACAATGCAATTACAGACCCGATGTCCGATTTTCATATTCTCCAGTTCTCGCATGACGCCGGAACCCGCTTCCAATCCATATGCGCTGCCGCCGCTGATTACCACAGCGTGAATCTTATCAATTGTATTCTCCGAGCGAAGCACGTCCGTTTCCCGCGTAGCCGGTCCGCCGCCCCGCACATCCACTCCGGCAGTCGCGCCTTTTTCCGCAACGATCACCGTGCAGCCGGTGGCCGCATCTGTGTTCTCCGCATTTCCCAGTTTAAACCCCTTGATGTCGGTTATGTCTACTCGTCCAAACATAAATCGCTCCTTTAATTCTGTCGACAGCATCCAGTTATTTTATTATATCGGAAAAACAGAACACTCTCCACAAAAAACTAAAAATTTCTCTCCGCGTATAAAAAAACCTATCTCGCAAAAGGAGATAGGTTTAATTTCAAAGTCTCCCAGCACACCGTCAGCACTGAAATTGACGCCCTATCGTTTACGATAAGGTGGGTACTTCCTGTCATGACTTCAGACATCCTCCACCGAGGCTCGTCCTCCGCTTCTGAACCCGGAATCCCGAATGAGAAGTGTAGGTTCAATTTACACGAACCAACGCATGCTCCAGGAGATTGTAATTGATTACTCTTCGTCTAATTCGCAGTTATAGTGAACCTTCTGAACGTCGTCATTGTCCTCCAAAGAGTTAATCAGCTTGTTCAGCGGCTTCATTACCGAAGGGTCTACCGTTGCTTCCATCGACGGAATATATTCCAGGTCGGAATCCGCAACCTCGTATCCTGCCTTCTGAATGCCTTCCAGAACTGCGTGGAAGTCCGTCGGTTCGGTACGAATCTCAAAATTGTCTTCATTCACAATCATATCTTCCGCACCGGCATCCAAAGCATCCATCATTACCGCATCTTCGTCCATGCCATCCTGCTTCTCGATGTAAATCACGCCTTTCCGTGCGAACATATAGGATACGCAACCCGGTGTTCCCAGGTTTCCGCCGTTCTTATCGAATACGGAACGAACAAATGCAGCGGTACGATTCTTGTTATCGGTCAGAGCCTCTACGATAATTGCGACACCGGATGGACCGTAACCTTCGAAAGTCAGTTCCTCATAGGACTCCCCTTCCAGCTCGCCGGTACCCTTCTTAATGGCCCGGTTGATATTATCATTCGGCATGCCAATTGCCTTTGCCTTATCAATCGCAACTCGGAGAGAGGAGTTAAAATCCGGATCTCCACCTTCCTTCGCTGCTACGATAATCTGTCTAGTATATTTTGTGAACATTGCCGCTCTGCGAGCGTCCTGTGCCGACTTTCTGCCGGCGATTGTACCATGTCTACCCAATGGTGGACCTCCTATCTTCCTTTATTTCAGTTGCTATTATACACCACTCTCGCTTCGAATACAACACAAGAGACTTCTCTGCCAGAATAAAAACAAAATTAATTGTCTTCTTCCTCTTCCGCCATGTTCTTGAACGCCGTCGCCATCATCATCTTGATTCGATTCAACTGGTTGACGTTGCTGGCGCCCGGATCGTAGTCAATGGCCACGATATTCGCCTTTTCATCGTAGCTTCGAAGTGCTTTAATCATGCCCTTTCCCGCAACGTGGTTCGGCAAGCAGGCAAACGGCTGCAGGCAGAGGATGTTCTTTACCCCGGAGTCGATCAAATCCACCATTTCACCGGTGAGAAGCCATCCTTCACCGCACTGATTGCCCACGGACAGAATTTCTTCTGCGTTCTTTGCCGTTTCTTCTATGTAGGCATCTGCTCTGAATCGCTTGCTGTTCCGGCAAGCCTTTCGAACGTTGTCCCGATAGAACTCAATGGCCTTCAGCAATATTTTATTCACAATCATTTCCTTGCGGCTTCCGGAGAGATGTTTGTGATTAAACATCTTGTTCACGAAACCGTATTCGAAGAAATCGATAAAACTCGGGACAACCGCTTCGCCGCCTTCGGATTCAATCAGATCCACCAGGTTGTTGTTGGCATTCGGATGATATTTAACCAGAATCTCTCCGACGATGCCCACCCGAGGTTTTTTCAAATCTTCGTGAATTGGCAGCTCATCGAATTCCTTTACTATCTGTGCGATATTGCGTTTGAATTCGCTCAGTTTCATATTCTCCGTGTTTGCAATGATCCGATCGAACCAGGATGCCATCAGCGCTTCCGCACTTCCCGGCACTTTTTCGTACGGGCGAGTGCGGTACAGGCATTTCATCATCAAATCTCCGTAAGAAACGGCATATACCAGCATGATGCCCATCTTTGGAGTAATCTTGAATCCCGGATTCTTCTCCAGTCCCACCATATTAAAGGAAATGACCGGAACTTGTTCCATTCCCAGATCCTTCAAAGCTTTCCGAAGGAGTGCTACGTAGTTGCTGGCACGGCATCCGCCTCCGGTCTGGGACATGAATACGCCCACCTTATCCAGATCGTACTCTCCGGATTTCAGCGCAGAAATAATCTGCCCCAATGTCACGATGGTCGGATAGCACGCATCATTGTTGATGTACCGAAGTCCTTCTTCCTCCGCGTTCTGGGTAACCCGCGGCAAGAGCACCGCATTGTATCCGGACCGCTTCAGAATTGCCTCGAAGTATTGGAAGTGAATCGGCGACATCTGCGGAACCAAGAGCGTATACCCTTCATCCTTCATCTCTTTCGTAAAGAGTTTCCGCTGATACGGCAAAGCCACCTTACGGGTGTGTACGCCGGTTTTCTTTCTCTCTTCTAACGCCGCTTTCAGAGAGCGGATTCGAATCTTCGCGGAACCCAGGTTGGATCCTTCATCGATTTTCAAAACCGTGTACAGCTTGTTGTTCTGCCCCAGCAGTTCATCCACCTCATCGGTGGTTACCGCATCCAGACCGCATCCGAAAGAGTTCAGCTGCACCACATCCAGATTGTCTCGCTGTCCGGCAAAGACCGCCGCCTTGTACAGGCGGGAGTGGTACACCCACTGGTCCAGTATCCGAATCGGTCTCGGAAATTCTGCCATGCCGCTGACGGAATCCTCGGTCAGCACCACCATACCCTGCTGATTGATGACATTATCGATTCCGTGATTGACCTCCGGATCCAGATGATACGGTCTTCCTGTCAGTACGATGCCGTGGAGCTTGTGCTCCTCCATATATTTCAATGCCTTTCGGCCTTCTAGTTGAACATTTTTCTTGAATTCCCGGTATGCTTCCCGGCCGGCATGCATCGCCTGAGAAATCTCTCTTCTAGAGAAGTTCATGGCAAAGAGCTTATAGATCCTGGTGTCATCCAGCTTATAGTGCTTCGCCACGTTTTCCATGCCCTTCTGGTCAATATCCCGTTTCCCGGAGAAAAATTTGGTCATCTCCGTTACGAAGCGCCGATCGTTATCGTACGGAACAAACGGATGATAGAATTCCACCCCGTTTTCACAGAAGTACTCTGCCATGTTTTTGTCGATAACCTCCGGATAGGTGGCCACAATCGGGCAGTTGTAATGGTTCGGAGCAGTGAAATCTTCTTTTACCTCGTAATTGATGCACGGATAGAAAATCCGTTTGATGTCGTTTTCTACTAGCCATTTAATATGTCCGTGCACCAGCTTCGCCGGGTAGCACGCCGTATCCGAGGAGATGGTGTCCATTCCCTTCTCGTACATTTCCTTGTTGCTCGGCGGGCTCAGAATTACCCGGAATCCCAGCTCGGTAAAGAACGCATGCCAGAACGGATAGTCTTCATACATGTTCAGCACACGCGGAATTCCGATCACGCCCTTTGGCGCCCGATCCGGTTCCACTGCCGGACGGTCGAAGAGCAACTCCAGCTTCGTCTTGTACAGGTTCGGAATATCGTTTTTGGCACTCGCCAATCCCGCACCCCGCTCACAGCGGTTACCGGTAATATATCGGCTGCCGTCGGAAAAACGAGAAATCGTGAGAATGCAGTTGTTGCCACAGCCCCCGCATCGGCCGTTGCTTGTTTTTACCTCAAAAGAATCGATTTGATCCGGCGTCAGAACCGTGGAGTGTTCACCCTCCGTGTAGTTGTCGCACGCGACGATTGCCGCACCGAAGGCACCCATCAGTCCCGCGATATCCGACCGAACCACGTTCTTTCCCAGAATCAGCTCAATGCTTCGAAGCACCGCCTCATTCATAAAGGTGCCGCCCTGCACTACCACTTTGTCGCCGGTCTCCTTTGGGTTCCGAAGTTTAATAACCTTGTACAGCGCGTTTTTGATGACGGAGAGGGACAGGCCGGCGGAAATATCCGCAATGGTGGCTCCCTCTTTCTGGGCCTGCTTTACCTTGGAGTTCATAAAAACAGTACAGCGCGTACCCAGGTCTACCGGGTTTTCCGCCTTTAGTGCACGGTGGGCAAATTCCGGTACCTGAAGGTCCACGGACTTGGCATAGGTCTCGATAAACGAGCCACAGCCGGCGGAGCATGCTTCGTTCAGCATGATATTGCTGATGGCCCCGTCCTTGATTTTCATGCACTTCATGTCCTGGCCGCCGATATCCAGAATAAACGTAACGCCCGGCAGGAACTGTTCCGCTCCTTTGTAGTGCGCCATGGTCTCGATTTCACCGGCATCAATTTTATATGCCGCCCGAATCAGGCCTTCTCCGTATCCGGTAACTACCGCCCGACCGATATATGCTTTTTCCGGGAGCGCCCGGTACATTTCCAGCAAAATATTCCGAACCACTGCCAGCGGGTCTCCCTCATTATTCTGGTAGTGTTCGAAAATCAATTCCTTGTCCCGATTGATGACCGCCGCCTTGGTAGTTGTAGAACCGGCATCGATACCCAGGAACACCGGACCCTCTGCCGCCTGAATATCACCTCTTTTTACCTTGGCTTTTGCATGGCGTGCCTGAAACTCCCGGTACTCCTCTTCATTCCGGAAAAGAGGTTCCAGTCGCTTTGTTCCGTCCATCTGCGTGGCATCCGCATGCTCAATCTTGTAAATCAAATCGGATAAGGTGACCCGATCCTTCTCCTTCGCCAGCAAGGCCGCGCCGATGGCCACGAAGTAATTGGCGTTTTCCGGAAAAATCACCTCGTCTTCCGTGAGATTCAGTGTTTCCACGAAGCGCTTCCGCAGCTCCGAAAGGAACTGCAGCGGGCCGCCCAAGAACGCCACGTTGCCCTTAATCGGATGACCGCAGGCCAAGCCGCTAATCATCTGATTCACCACCGCCTGGAAGATGGACGCCGCAATATCTGCGTTTTTGGCGCCATCGTTAATCAGCGGCTGAATGTCCGTCTTGGCGAAGACACCGCAGCGGGAAGCAATCGGATAGATGGTTTTGTAATCCTTCGCCGCCTCGTTCAATCCCGATGCATCCGTGTTCAGAAGCACCGCCATTTGGTCAATAAAAGCACCCGTGCCACCGGCACAGGTTCCGTTCATTCTCTGCTCTACGGTAGATCCGTAGAATGTAATCTTTGCATCTTCGCCGCCCAATTCGATGGCCACATCCGTCTCCGGAATCAGGGTCTGCACCGCTTCACTGCAGGCGATTACTTCCTGTTCAAAGCGAATGCCGAACAGCTTTGCCAGCGACAATCCGCCGGAACCGGTAATCACCGCCTCCACTTCCATATCGCCCTTTTCACCCAGAAGCTGCTGCAGCAATTCCCCCACTTTCTCGAACACGTTGGACATGTGCCGTTCGTATCGAGAATACATAATCTTGTTGTTCTCATCGAGAATCAACAGTTTTACCGTCGTTGAACCTACATCAATTCCTAGTCTCATACTTAAAAATAAGAACGATGCATTTCTGCATCGTGCCCCTCCTCCTATCTTACAGAAAAAACATACATGGGCAAACCGTAAGCCGGGTTCTGTATTAGACGATCATCCATCTTGTACTGCAATTGCTTGCAGCATCCAGCGACTTACCTTAGGGCGGCAGCGGGCAACTGCACTCTACGACCCGTTCTTAGTCTTGCTCCGGATGGGGTTTACATGGCCGTCCTGTCTCCAGAACGCCGGTGAGCTCTTACCTCACCATTTCAACCTTACCACGGCATTACCCGTTTCGGCGGAATGTTTCTGTTGCACTTTCCCTATAGTTACCTACGCCGGACGTTATCCGGCATCCTTGCCCTGCGGAGCCCGGACTTTCCTCACACCGAAGTGCGCGATCGTCAGGTTTACCCATGCATCATTTTATTTTTACATTTTTTCTGCTTTTAAATATGAAGTTTCTGTGAAGATTTGCTTTTTTCTTTAAAAAAGTTCATAACAATCATTCCAATGAAAATGATACCGATGTATCCCTGCGGCGGATACAGGTACGCCACCAGCGTTTTAAATCCGGACAATCCGATGCCGAATCCCGCAAAAGCGGCCGCCACCATAATCGGTTTCTTGAATCGATTGCGGGGAAGCTTTGTGCTGAAGCCGTAGAAGGTTCCCGCCGCGGTGGAATAGATGGACCCGTAGAGAATCAGGGCATACACAACATTCAGCACCTTGGAAATCCGCAGCGAATATCCCAGCATGGGAAGATCCAGTGTGGCGGAAAAGGCCATATCCTTTCGAAGGGCCACCAACAGCAAGATCGTCATCAGTCCCGGCAGAAAGGAGCCCAAGAAAGCCCCACGATAAGCGGTTTTGGAATCCTTTGCCTGAAGCGCACAGCCTCCCGCCATGGTAATAAATCCCAAGCTGTTGTACGCCGCAAAAACAATTCCGGAAATCCACCAATACGGTGCCATCTCACTGGCCGGAAATCCGGACACTGCGCCGCTCTGATGAAATTTTCCCGATACAATGATCGTTATAATCGTTACGATGCCGATGACGAACACTCCGGGCACCAGAAACCCGAAAGCTCGAGTCAGCCGCTCAAAATCGCCGAACACCGTCAGCAACACCAGCACTACCAATAGAATTCCGCCGATTCGCCGGTCGATTCCCAGCTCCTGATGCAGGAGCGCCCCCCCTGCCGCGCTCATGGATATGATTAACGTATAATAGATTCCCGCAAGAATGTATCCGATGGCCGATTCCAACGCATAATTATCAAAAGGCGAAATCAGCTTTCCCAGGTCCATGGTATTTTTGCTTCGCGCAATGTAGGTGAGCATCAGAGCCAGTACCACGAAAACCACCGTGGTAAAAACAGCACCGAAATATCCCTTTCTCCCGAACACTCCAAAAAACTGCCAGCACTCCCGCCCGGAGGCAAATCCTGCGCCCAGAATCGCCCCCAGATACATCATTGCGATATTAATTGCACTGAGTTTTCTCTCCATAATGTTCCTCGTGATATTTCTTGTTTCTTTTTTCTAATTCCAATATGTAGTCCCGCTGTTCCAGCAGTTTCCGGATTCGCTCCTGCGGAACATCCTTGCTCTTCCGCAGGCTCTCCACCTGCTCCAAAAGCCGCCCCGACAGCCAGCCGATGCGCTGCCCCAGCAGTTCCGGATTACAGGAAATCATACTCTCCGGATACTTCCATCGAATGTCCTGCGCATCGTACGGCGGCGTTCTCTTCTCCTCGGTTGTTTTTACCGCTACGATAACCTCACATACGAATTTCCCCTCCGGCGCCAGAATCTCCCGCCGGATATCATAGCCCTGCTGATACAAATAGTATCGCAATTCGCCGCTGTTGTTTCGGGGTTGTAAAATCAGTTTGCGATAAGTCGCCGTTTTCTCCGGGTCATCCGCCAAAATTTGACGGATGGTTCGTCCGCCCAGGCCGCCGATAATCAACGCATCCACTTCTCCGGGCTCGATGGAGGAAAGACCGTCCCCGATACGGAAGCAGGTCTCCGGAATCTCAATTCCCATCTGCCGAAAATTCTCCTCTGCCTTTGCCAGGGAGCCGGTGCTGATATCGCTCAAAATCACCTTTTCCGAGATGCCGTTTTGAAGCAAAAGAATCGGGACGTAACCGTGGTCCGTCCCGATATCTGCCACCGACTCTCCCGGATTCACTGCCTCATACAGTGCCTCAAGTCTTTTACTGATTCGCATCGCTTACTCCAGATAATCCTTCAGCTTTTTGCTGCGGCTCGGGTGTCTCAGCTTGCGAAGAGCCTTCGCCTCAATCTGACGAATTCTCTCTCGAGTAACGTTGAATTCTTTTCCGACTTCTTCTAGCGTTCGAGGTCTGCCGTCTTCCAGTCCGAACCGAAGCATCAATACCTTCTTTTCTCGATCCGAAAGGGTGTCCAGCACTTCCATCAGCTGTTCCTTCAGCATGGAGTATGCCGCTGCATCTACCGGTGCCGGTACATCATCATCCGGAATAAAGTCTCCCAGATGGCTGTCTTCCTCCTCGCCGATTGGGGTTTCCAGAGATACCGGATCCTGAGAAATCTTCTTGATCTCCCGGACCTTCTCTACGGTGATTCCCATTTCCTTTGCGATTTCTTCCGAAGTCGGTTCACGGCCGTACTCCTGAAGCAGCTGACGAGAAATTCGAATCAGCTTGTTAATGGTTTCCACCATGTGCACCGGAATACGAATGGTTCTCGCCTGATCCGCGATGGATCGGGTGATCGCCTGACGAATCCACCAGGTTGCATAGGTGGAGAATTTATATCCCTTTGTGTAATCGAACTTGTCGACCGCCTTAATCAGACCCAGGTTTCCTTCCTGAATCAGATCCAGGAACGACAGTCCACGATTCAGATATCTCTTTGCGATGCTGACTACCAGACGCAGGTTGCTTTCACATAGCTTTTTCTTCGCTTCTTCATCGCCCTGCTCCATACGAATCGCCAATTCCCGCTCTTCATCTGCCGTCAACAGGGATACCTTTCCGATTTCCTTCAAATACATACGAACCGGATCGTCCGTCGGAAGGGTTTTCGGAACGGTGGCTTCCACGTCGATTTCACCGGTTTTGGTAAGAACGACGCCGTCATCATCGCCTTCTTCGTCTACCAGCTCTTCGGAATTCGGTTCACGGGAATCCACCAGAGAAATCCCATTCTTTTCTACTCGATCGTAGATTTCATCGATTTCCTCCTTGCTGATGTTTAATTTCGAAAGGTAGTCCCCCACTTCAGTAAGAGAAAGCACGTTTCCGTTCGTCTTTCCCTGAGTAATCATTGCATTCACGTGTTCTTCAATTGTGCGTGCGGATACTTTTGCCATTAATTACCCCTCATCTTTCTGCTCTGCATTTGTGCATCCAGCTCCATCAGTTCCTTCGCTATTCGGGTCATATCTTCTTCATTACCCATCTTCTGAGCCGTCGCCAGCTCGTTCTGAAGTTCGGCCCTTCGCTCCCGAAAGTAAATCATCTGATAGGATGCCAGACATTCGTTATAAAATATTTCATCATCCGGCCCAAGCCGAATGTTCTTGACTGCATTTCGGAGAAGCACTTCATCCTCCGGATCCAAGGCGTTGTACACTCTCTGCATATCCACGCCCATCACTCCCGGTGGGTACTCTTCCCCGGCCAGATTCTTCACCGCTTGGAAAATCCTACTT
Source organism: Mogibacterium kristiansenii (assembly GCF_029224645.1). Lineage (NCBI taxonomy): Bacteria > Bacillati > Bacillota > Clostridia > Peptostreptococcales > Anaerovoracaceae > Mogibacterium > Mogibacterium kristiansenii. The sequence continues at coordinate 19,471 of NZ_JAQXUZ010000021.1, read as the reverse complement.
CCCACTGCGGTGCGGAAGCGTACGCCGTCCGCTTCCATTCTTTTTACATAATACCGATTCGCCATGGCCAATACCAGAAAGGTAAAGTCCATCCGTATTTCGGTACTGCTTCCCTGACTGTGCTCTCGCCGGTTGCGGTACTGCGGTACCCGGGCGGCCTGTTTTCCGCTGTCCGCTCGAATTTCGCCGGCAATCGCATACTCGGAAATCCCGAACTCCTCGGAAAGCTTTCGAATGTAGATATCTTGCTCCACCGGGCTCAGCTGTTCCAGCACCGGAACGCAGCGTCGTATGTATTCCAGCACCTGGTTGTCCGATTTGAAATCGAATCCCCGTCTCAAGACGGAAAGCCGGAAATCCGTTGCGGGAACCGCATTTCGAATCAGTTCCAGAAACGCTTCCTTCCCATTCTTTCGGACAAACTCATCCGGATCCTTACCATCGTTGATCTGCAAAACTCGGACATCGCACTCCGCTTTGCGGATGATATCGATTCCTCGCATCGCCGCGTTTATTCCGGCATTGTCCGCATCGTAGGACAGCACCACGTTTTTCGTGTACCGGCTAATTAACCGTCCCTGGTTCTCCGTCAGTGCGGTCCCCAGCGAAGCGGTCACGTTGTGAATCCCATTCTGATACAGGGAAATCACATCCATATATCCTTCCACCATCAGCACCTGATCTTCCGAAGAGATATCCTTCTTCGTGATGTTCAGGGCATAAAGGTTGTTTTTCTTTAAGAAAATATCGCTTTCGGAGGAGTTAAGGTACTTCGGCTGCACGTCTCCCAGCGCTCTGCCGCCAAACCCGATAACCTTTCCCGCCGTGTTGATAATTGGGAAAATCACCCGATTTCGGAATTTGTCGTAATACCCCTTCTGACCTTGCTGGATCAACCCCAGCTTCAGCATATCCTGCGTGGTCACACCTTCTTTTTCCAAGTGGTTCATCAGGGCATTCCAGCTGTCCGGCGCATATCCCAGTCCGAATTTCCGGATGGTATTGTCCTTCAGTCCCCGTTTCCGAAGATATGCATACCCCGGATTGGGCCCTTCCGTCAATTTCCGGAAGAAGAATCGAGCCGCTTTCCGGTTGATTTCATAATACTTGTTGTAATCCGTGCGATGCCCCCGCTTCTGCTCCGGCATCCGAATTCCGTAATCCTCGCACAGCTTCTCCACCGACTCCACGAAAGACAGGTTATAGTAGCGCTCCACAAAATGGATTACATCCCCTTTCTCTCCGCATCCGAAGCAGTGGTAGAACTGCCGCTCCTCATTCACGTTAAAGGAAGGCGTTTTCTCACTGTGGAACGGGCACAGGCCCTTATAGCTGCTTCCCGCTTTTTTCAGCGAGACTTCTCGGCCGATGACATCCACAATGTTGACCCTGGTTTTCAATTCGTCAATAAAATTATTGTCAAATGCCATCCTTTCCTCCTACATTCTCCGGCTACCCCTTGTAATCCGTCCAGGCTTTCGGTACGAACAGATCCGAATACAGAGAAATCGCGTATCGATCCGTCATCCCGGAAATGTAATCCTTTACCGCTTCTGATCTCCCGTCTTCTCCGGCAATTTCCCGGTACAGGTCCGGCATGCGGTCCGGATTACTGCAGAAATAATCATACAGCTGACGAATCACCATCTCCACCTTGTTCATGTCCTCCGCTCTTTTTACCCGAGCGCTGTCATAGACATTTCGAAACATGAATTCCCGAAGTTCATCCAACGCCTCCTGAAAAGACGGGCTGAGCTGAATGCGGTCTTGATCGGCACTGGCGTGTACCAGGTTGTCGATCAGATTGTTGATTCGATTCGAATGGGTTCGCCCCAGCACCCGGATGTTCTTCTCCGGAAGGTCCTTCTCGGAAATGACACCGCTTCGAATGGCATCGTCAATATCGTGATTGATATAAGCGATTCGATCGCTGAAGCGCACAATCTGACCCTCCATGGTAAAAGGAAGATTCGGTCCGCTGTGATTCAGGATGCCGTCCCGAACCTCTGTGGTAAGATTCAGCCCCCGACGCTTGGCAGAGGATTCCAATCGGTCCACCACCCGAAGGCTTTGCTCGCGGTGCTTGAACCCGCCGGGATAGACTCGGTCCAGAATCGCCTCTCCGTTGTGACCGAAGGGCGTATGTCCCAGGTCATGCCCCAGGGCAATGGCCTCCGTCAGGTCCTCATTATAGTTCAGAATCCGAGCAATCGTTCGAGATACCTGCGCAACTTCCAACGTGTGAGTCAGCCGCGTTCGATAGTGATCTCCCTCCGGCGCCAAAAAAACCTGTGTCTTGTGCACCAGTCTCCGGAACGCTTTGGAATGAATGATTCGATCCCGGTCCCGCTGAAAATCCGTCCGGTAACGGCAAGGCGCTTCCGCCATCTGCCGCCCTCGAGATTCCGCCGCTTTCGCCGCCCGTGCATCCAATATTTCATATTCCCGTTTCTCGATATCTTCCCGGTAATTCATTGTAATCCTAGCCCTTGATTCCTGTGTGACCGAAACCGCCTTCGCCGCGAACGGTATCCTGAAGCTCGGTGGTCACTTCCACTTCCACTCGCTCGTATTTTGCGATTACCAGCTGAGCAATTCGGTCTCCGTTCTGAATTTCAAACGGTTCCGATCCCCAGTTAATCAGCGGCACCTTCAGTTCTCCCCGGTAGTCGGAATCGATGGTGCCGATTCCGTTCACCAGACCGATGCCCTTCTTGATAGCCAACCCGGATCTGGCCCGGACCTGGCCTTCATAACCCTGCGGAATTTCCACATAGATTCCGGTGGGTACCAGGCGACGTTCCATCGGCTGAAGCACCATGGGTTCCTGAAGATAGGCTTTTAGGTCCATCCCGGAAGCACCCTCTGTGGCATAAGCCGGAACGTTTCCGCTCTCAGAAATTATTCTTAATTTCATCAGATGATTCCTTTCTATATCTCTGTTCCCTCTACCATATCCTGCACGGAGACATCATAGCCGTCAATCTCGTAGTTGTAGGCCTTGTGGAAATCATATTCCGGTTTCTCTCCCAGGAACGCTGCCGCACTGATATTGTACCGCGCATCCCGAACGCAGATTTCCTCCCCGGTATTTCGATCGATGACCGAAGGTTCTACGATGTACCACTTTCGGAAGCGGTAAATGGCATCCGCCAGGCTTTTCGGATCTTCGCACCCTACCACCGAACGGCGCATGGTGTCCGCTAGGAAGTAGAGGTCCGTCTCCTCGTCCGGTACTCGGTTGAGGAATTCTTCAAAATAGGATTTCGCCAAATCCCGAAAGCGGGTGAAATCCACCTCCCGAAGCAAGTCGTCAATCAGGTTCTCTTCTATGGTCTGATCCTCCTCCAGCAAGGAGGCCATGTTCTCGTAATAGGTAAACTCTTCCGGATCTGAAATATCCAGAACGTTGTAAAATTCCGTCTTATCCATCCTTTTTCCTTACTCTTTTTTCCGTTTACGGAAAATATGCACCTAAAATTTCTCAGTTTTACATTATAGCACTAATACATCGGAAAAAGCAAGAGAATTAATGAAAAAAATTCTGTGCAGACACCTCGAGAGATGCTTGCACAGAATTTTTGTTTTTCGTATTCGAACTATTCCTCCTTCGCCGCTTCGCTGTCCTTCGGCAGAATCAGGTTTGCCACTATCGCCACGATGAATACGACCGCAACGCAGTTTTCCGCAAATACGGTGTAGATGATTGGCGGGAATACGCTGAAGATTTCCGGAACCTGGGTGAAACCGATTCCGATTCCCAGAGACAGTGCCGCAATGGTGATGTTCCGCTGTTCGAAACCGCATGCCGCAATCATTTTCATTCCGCTTACGACGATGCTGCCAAACATCATGATGGTGCAGCCGCCTAGTACCGCATCCGGAAGGGTCGCCAGCACAGCCCCGAAGAACGGAAATATTCCTGCCAGGATCATAATGCAGGCGCCTACTCCGATGACCATTCGGTTCACGACTTTGGTCATGGCAATCAGTCCCACGTTCTGGCTGAAGGAAGTGACCGGAAGGCATCCCAGAATACCGGACAGCATGCTGGCATATCCGTCACAGGCGATAGAGCCTTCGGTTTCCTTTACCGTTACCGGCCGGTTCAATCCGGAGATTGTAAGCGCAGAGGTATCGCCGATGGTCTCCGTGGCGGATACCAGGAAAATCAATGTCATGGACACGATGGCACTGGCTTTGAACACCGGCTTGAACGGCATGATGGACGGAAGGCTTACCGCTGCGGTGTCATGCAGTGCGGAGAAATCCACCGCCCCCATGAATACAGCGAGGATATAACCCACGATCAATCCGAAAAGTACGGACAGCTGTTTCCAGTAGGATTTCGCCAGCATATCAAAGAGCAGGCAGCTCAGCAGTGTTGCCGTTCCCAGAATCCAGTTCTGAGCCGAACCGAACCGCTCGTTTCCGCTGCCGCCGCCGAAGGAAGAGGCACCGACAGACAACAAAGAAAATCCGATGGCTGTTACGACGCTAGCCGAAACAATCGGCGTGATGAGTTTGGTCCAGTATTTCGCGAAGAGACCGATGGTCCCCTCGATAAAGCCGCCGATGATTACCGCGCCGACGATAGCGTTGTAGCCATACTGGGCGCCGACGGTGCAGGCTACGGACACGAACGTAAAGCTGATGCCCATTACAATCGGCAATCCCGAACCCACCTTCCATATCGGAAACAGCTGAATCAACGTACCGATTCCGGCAATCACCATAGTGGTCTGAATCAGCTTGGCCGTTTCACCGGACCCCAGGTGGCAGGCGTTTGCCACGATGATCAGCGGTGCGATATTCGCGACGAACATCGCCAGGATGTGCTGCAATCCGAACGGAACCGCTTTTCCCAGCGGAACTCTTCCGTTCAGGTTGTAAATATTGGAAATATCAGCTTTTGAATTGTTCATTAATTCCCCTTTCTTCTCTTAGCGACAATATATAACAGCCATTATACTTCAATTTCAAGCAAATCTGTTGTATATATTTTCATGCACGCTCTAAATTAAGCTGTCATCCTGTTCCAATTCTTTCTCGTCGGTCTTCTTGTGGCTCTTTCGGTCCACCACCAGCTCATGGGTTTTAATGGTAACGGTGGTGTGCGGATCCACGGACTTCGTCACGAATGCGTTGCCGCCGATGACCGCCCCCTCGCCGATTACGGTACGGCCGCCCAGCACCGAAGCGCCGGAGTACAGGGTGACATAATCCTCGATTGTTGGATGTCGTTTGGTTCCGTGCATCTTCTGACCATCCTTCGTGGACAGAGCGCCGATGGTCACGCCCTGATAGACCTTCACGTGTTCCCCGATCACCGAAGTGGATCCCACAACAACGCCGGTGGCATGGTCGATGCAGAAATACTTTCCGATTTTTGCTCCCGGATGGATATCCACCCCCGTCTGGGTATGGGAGTATTCCGTCATCATACGAGGAATCAGCGGTACATTCAAGCGCTGCAGGCCGTGGGCCAATCGATAGATTGCCGTCGCCAGAATTCCAGGGTACGATAAAACAATTTCGTGTTTGCTGTTGGCTGCCGGGTCGCCTTCAAAGGTCGCCTCGATATCCGTATCCAGATATTCCCGGATTTCCGGAAGCCGCCGGAAGAACTCCAGCGTGATTTTTTTGGCCGCCTTTTTCCGCTGCGCCCGGTCCACATCCGCATACCGTTCATCGTACAGAAGTGCCAGCTCAATCTGTTTCCGCAAACGATACATCACGTCTTCAATAATCACGGAAATCTTGGTCTCCGTGTGCACCGTATGGTATACCTTCTCCCGATAATATCCCGGAAACAGCACTGCCAGAAGCTCATCCAGAATCACCACAATCTGATCTCGGTCCGGCTGTTCGAAGAACTTGAGATTGTCGATATCCCGGCCCTTTTGGTAATCCTTCAGAATTCCGTCCACGACCTGCTCCACTTCCAGATTCATCTCCTCATCGCTGCAATCATCCAGCATCGGAATGTAAGTCTCCGCGCCCTCATATGCCCTTGCTATCTTCCCCGCCATGGGTCGTTTTCCCCTTTCTTTCATTAAATCATACACATTTTGTTCTATAGTAACATATTTTATTCATAAAAAAAAGGAAATGCCACAAAATTGTGCATTTCCTCTACGAATGTATTAAACTATCGGTTCAGCTTACAGGATAGAACTACAGGAACCGAATCCGATAATTTACCCGTTTACACTGCTGAAATCTGCGCCTGCCGGTCCATCCGGCAACCCTTCTTCCGATTCCACCGTATCCGGCAGAATGACGCCGACCTCGGAACGCTGTACGAAATGCACATTATCCTGCGCTTCGGTGGCAATTTCCACGCAATCGTCCACCAAACGTTCCATATTGTAAATAATATCGTTGAAATCATCCGTCAATCCCGCATCGCATTCTCCGTTCTGCACTCTCTTCAGGTGCGCCTTTCGGAAGCTCTTCTGCGAGTGGCGGAGCTGTGCCTTCGATTTGTTAATCTGCTCCATGGAAATCGGCGTGTCATATGCTACCGCATCCATGGCCAGTATAAAGAATTGCTGAATCTCCTCAAAGCATTCCACCAATTCCCCTCTGGCGATGCCGGAAAGGTTTCGGCCGCTGTTCATGATACTGTGAATCTGCGACAGAATTTCGTTGCTTCGAATCGCCATTCTCTTCAGCGTGGTGACAACTCCCAGAAGTCCGGCCGCCTGCTCGGACTGCGTGTCATTCATTTTACTCTCTTCATAGAGTTGTACGATGTATTCGGAAACCTTCTGATGAAGTTCGCGAATGCCGGCAGACAAATCCTGCAGCTGGGTCTGTTCTTCCGTGGACGTCGATTTCTTCACGATATCCTTTGCGGACTGCAGCATGTCCACCACCAGGTTGGCAACGTTTCCGATTTCCCGGGACACCAGATACAGTGCAGCGGACGGCTGTGTCAGCACGTGGCGGTCCAGAAATTTCGGCTCTCCCAGACTCTCTGCCGGTTTCCGATCTCCCTTAATCAGCCAGCTGACCCAACGAACCATCAGCGGGATCAGCGGCAGCCAGATCAGAGTTACCGTTACGTTGAACAGCGTGTGGGCATTGGCAATCTGTCTGGATATGACGGACACCTCCGGACCTTTGGTGGAAATGTACTGTACGATTTTTGCAAAGTACGGAAGGATGCAGAACGCCACTGCCGCTCCCGTTATGTTAAAGGTACAGTGCGCCGCCGCAACTCTCTTGGCGGCACGGGACTGTCCGATAGATGCCAGGACTGCGGTGATGGTGGTGCCGATATTATCTCCCAAGAGAATCGGAATTGCACCGGCCAATCCGATGATGCTGGTGACACCGTCCGGTCCTGCCTGGCTAGCAAAGTTCTGAAGCACCGCGATGGTAGCGGAACTACTCTGTACCACCAGGGTCATCACGGTTCCCAGGGCGACGCCCAGAATCGGCATATCTTTTACCTGACCCATCAGCTGGATGAACACATCGCTGGTTGCCAGCGGCTTCATCACGCTGCCCATGATTTCAATTCCTTCGAACAGCAGCCCGAAGGAGAAGATCACCATGCCGATTTGTTTGATTTTGTCTTTCTTCGAGATGAAGTACATGATAAAACCGATAAAAATGATCGGGTAGATGTAGTCGCTGAGCTTAAACGCCAGCAACTGTGCCGTCATTGTGGTACCGATGTTGGCACCGAAGATCACTGAAATCGCCTGGGGCATGCTGATCAGCCCGGCGCTGACGAATCCGATAATCATAACGGTGGTGGCGGAACTGCTCTGGAGCACTGTCGTTACCAGTGCGCCGGCCAAAACACCCATTACCGGGTTTTTGGTCAGGAATCCCAGAATCCGCTTCATCTTATCTCCGGCCGCCTTCTGAAGGGCATCGCTCATTTTATTCATTCCGTAAAGGAAAATCGCCAGTCCTCCCAGCAGACCGAATAACGTCTGTAAAGTCTCGTTCATTTTTCTATCCTCCTGTTCTTCTACGGTTATTGTAGCGGAGAATGGATTTTACAACTATCAGCGAGATGTAAATCAAACATCAAATCTTTGTAAAGTCCCACGAACAAGCCTCGATGGTGTATAATAGAAACAAAGAACCCGACAGAACTTGAAAAGGAGGCGCCTCATGAACGGCGAAATTCGACGATCCGAAATACTTCAGAAATTACAGAACAGCGGCCGTGCCATCTCCGGCAGCGCCCTGGCCAAAACCTTCGGAGTCAGCCGGCAGGTCATTGTGCAGGACATCGCCCTGCTTCGGGCTCAAGGCATTCACATCACTCCCACCAACCGGGGCTACCTATTGGAGCGAAGCACCGGCCGGGCGACTCGCGTCTTTAAGGTCATCCACACGGAAGATGAAGTGGAAGACGAACTCACCCGAATTGTGGATCTGGGCGGCACCATCAAAGATGTTTTTATCTACCACCGGGTGTACGGCGTGGTTCGCGGTGAACTGAACATCCGCTCCCGCCTGGACGTCTCCCATTACATGGCGGAGATGCACGGGGGTAAAAGCAGATTGCTTTCCCGCTCCACCTCCGGCTACCACTACCATACCGTAATGGCAGACAGCGAGGAGATTTTGGATGTCATCCAGGAGGAACTTCAGAAAAACAATTATCTGGCGCCGCTGCAGCCGGAAGAACCGGTGCATTTCGGACCACCGGAAGAATAGGATAGAATAGAATTGAATTGAACAGAATAGGAAAAAGACGCCATACCCAAGGATTCGGCATGGCATCTTTTTTTATGAGATTTAATAGGATTTTCGGTAAAGCTCGTATCCCACGGATTTTAGTAGTTTTGGGACTTCACGGATTTCTTTTCGGATGAAGGCTTTGGTGCTTTCCGGCAGTTCGTCGTACGGAACCAGCTCCGGCGAATGCTTCAGCTCGGAATCCTTCACCCCGGCGGTCCAGCCGTCCTCCAGCTTGTCCTTTACCCAGCGGCGATGTTCGATTTCCGACAGCAGCTCCAGGTCCGGACCGTACAGTTCCCGAATGGTGTCCACAGCATTCGGCACAATCGGCCGGATGCCCAGCACCGCATCGAACTGCACCAGATGCTCTCCCAGAAAGCGAATGCGGGAACGGTAACCTTCCTTGAAGAACTCGTCCAGGTCCTCCCAGTCCGCCATTTCCTCTTCTTCCCAGATGCGATCCAGTGCTTTCGGATTCAGGTTATCGCTTTCATTTGCCAGTTTCATGGACACCTCCCGAAGTCGGCGCTTCCGATATTCTTCGTGGGAAATAAAGGCGTATTTCTCCACCATGCTCCCAAGGATCTGCTCGAAGGTGAGCTTTCGTTCGAAATCCGCCACGTTCAGATGGATATCCAGCTGGGTGTTCATGGGCAAGTTGGACGGCGTGAATCGGCTCACGTGAGACAGCCGGCACATGGCCAGGATGAATTCCAAAGAGCGGGCTCCGTGACGGTATTCCGACACCCGAAGGAGTGCGGAAAGAAGTCCGTTGGAGATGTTTACCTTACCGGTCTCCTCATCGTACACTGAAGGAATCCGGCGAATAATCTGCTGGCGAAGGAGCATCGCCCGGCGGATGATATGGCTGCGGTCCGTCTTACAATCCGGATTCAGGCCTCGGATATTCAGAATGCCCTTCAGGCGGCTGACGAAATCCGGGCCCTTTACCCGCTGGAACTCCGCAATTCGCTCTTCATCATCCCCCGGCAGAAAATCATTGAAGGAATGCGCGGTTCCGCCGGCGAAGACGAATACCGCCTTGTTGATTTTCTTGGTTTTGCCCCACAGGGAGTATTCTCCGTCCTGCATCGGTGCCAGGAAGTACCGGAGCCAGCCGCGGTTGATTCCCTCCCGGTCGGAATCAAATTCGTCGAAGAACACCAGCGGGATGCTGCCCTCCGCGTTGGACAGCGCCTCGTCCAGCGCCTCAAAGAGGGCGGCCGGCTTTTCAATCTGAGACAGGTTGATGGCATACACCGCAAAATTTCCGCTGGTTTCCGCAATCTGCTTCACGCCGAAGGATTTGCCGGAGCCCGGATAGCCGAAAACGGCGATGGACAAAGGCTGGATACACTCGCCCAGATCTGCCGCCTCGCACTGTTCCGCATAATCGTCCAGCAGCATCTTGACGGTGTTGTAATTCTCGATTTCCCGCACATCCACGGTGGTGAGGTTTTTGTACCGGCATACCGGAACGCGGTGCAGCAGCTCATCCGGTCCGTCGGTGACAATCTGTTTCGCCACCGCCAGATACTGTCCCGGCTGGGATTTGCAGTATTCATCCAGAATGGAGAACGGCGCGGTGTTGGCCACCAGGGTTTTCAAACTGCGATTCGGAATCCGGCAGCGTGCCAGCTTTCCGGAGGCCCATTTTTCTTCCAGAATCGCCAGAACCGGAATCAAGGAGTCCTCATCCGACAGAGTCGAACGTTCGAATTCGTCCGGCGTAAAATACAGGGTCCACTGTCCGTCCTCCCGAATCAAGGCCCCCTGTTCGTTCAGCAGGACCACCATATCCTGCCGATTCCGAAGGGAACGCATGGAATCGTTTACGTTCAGCACCAACAGAAAGTCGTTCACCGTCCGCTCATAAGAAATCTTCCGAGTAATCCGGTAATCCATACCCCGAAGCCGGTGCATGGACAGAAGGGGAATTCGGTCGTTGGCAAAAGCCTCCTTAAAGCTCTTCCCAGGAACGTATTCCACATAACATTTAGGGTCTTTAAACATAATCTCTATCCTTTCCGTCGGCTTCCGCAAGCCGTGCATTCCGGATTGGCATCCGGCAAAGGAACTTCCCGAATGCGTCCGGTCAAAAGATCAAAGGTGAGCATTTTCCCGGTGAGGAGTCGTCCCACTCCGGTGATGTATTTCATCGCTTCGGCCGCCTGAAAAGATCCCACGATTCCGGCAATGGGTCCGATGACGCCCCCTTCTTTCGCCGTCGGCGCTTCTCCCGGTTTCGGTTCTTCCCCAAAAATACACCGGTAGCAAGGTCCTTTTCCCGGTACGTAAGTCATCAGTTGTCCGTTCAGTCCCAGAATTCCCGCATGGCTGTAGGGTTTTCCCTTCTCCACACAGCCGTCGTTAATCAGGAATTTGGTATGGTAATTGTCCGTGGCATCCAGAATAAAATCATAGTCTTCAATCAACTCTCCGATGTTCTCCCGGGTGACCATCCGGTGAATGGGAATAATCTCCACATTGGGATTCAAATCCCGAAGGGTCTCTGCGGCGGATTCCACCTTGGGCTGTCCAAGATTCCCCGTCCCGTGGAGAATCTGACGCTGAAGGTTGGAGCGGTCCACTGCATCTCCATCCACGATTCCGATGGTTCCCACTCCTCCTGCTGTCAAATACAGGGAGGCCGGGGACCCCAGGCCCCCGGCTCCGATTATCAGCACTTTTGCCGCTTTTAATTTTTCCTGGGCTTCCTCTCCCCATTCCGGGATCAGAAGCTGACGGGAATACCGTTCTTTTTCTTCCGCTGTTATCATCTCTAGCTCCCCTTTTGCGTTCTATGATTTCATTATATCATTCCTTGTTCGGAAAAGGAATCGGATTCCGAGTACTTTCGGAACAGTTCCGCCGGGTTCTCCGCATCCATGGCGGAGCTCATCATGGCGAAGCCCGCGGCTCCGGCCCGCCGCACCTCCGGTGCGCGGGCCGGGGTCAGGCCGCCCAGGGCAAACACCGGCATGGGGGCGGCCGGACCGCAGACTTCCGCCAGGAAGTCTGCGCCGCGAGGCGGCAGGCCCGGTTTGCAGTCCGTTGCATACACATGCCCGGCCGTCACATAATCGCATCCAAAAGCTTTTGCCCGAAGCACATCCTCCACGGAGTGGCAGGACGCACCCAGCACCTCGAATTCCTTCCGTTCCTCCGAACTCATCTTTTCCAAGGCATCCAGCGGCATGTGCAGCGCCGGGATGCCCAGCTCCCGCGCCACCGCCGGGTGACTGTGAACAATCAGCGAAGTATCGGCACTCCGGCAGATGTCCCGGACCTGCCGAGCCAGCTCCGAATATTCTTTTACCGGCAGATCCTTCTCCCGAAGCACGATCCCGAATGGCTTCGCCGCAGCAATTTTCTCAATCTGTTTCAAGAAGTCCGCTTCCCCCTCAAACCGCTTCCGGCTGGTGATTACCAAAATTTTCGGATTACTGCACGTACACATAATCGTTCATCACCGGCTGAAGGCCGGCCGCCTCCTGATCTCGGTACATCTCCTCCAGGCTCCGATCGTCGTCGATATCGAACTGCTCGTCGCCCTCCGCTTCTCCCTTCTTTCCGGTATACTTCTCTTCATGGTCGCCGATTCCGGTAGATACCCCGGCGGAAACCTTGGTAGCCGCAATCCGGGTAATCCCGTCTCGGAAAGAGCGGCTCTCTCGGGAGGATACCACAATCTGCGCAAACGGCAGGAAAATCCGGTATGCGCACAGAATCTGGCAAAGCTGGGTCTCGTGCACATCCTTCGGATTGATTTTGTCGTTGTTTACGATTGGACGCAGTCTCGGGCAGGAGATGGAAATATCCGCATGGGGATATTTTCTCTGCAGCAGACAGGCGTGCAGCGCCGTGGCAAAGGCATCCTTTCGGAAATCCGACAGCCCCAGCAATGCAGACATTCCAACGCCTCTCATGCCGCCCATAAGCGCACGCTCCTGGGCTTCAAAGCGGTACGGCCAGATTCTCTTGTTGCCGGCCAGATGCAGCTGCTCGTAGCGATCGGAATCGTAGGTCTCCTGGAATACGGTGACGTAATCCACCCCGCATTCGTGCAAATACCGATAATCGTCCACGTTCACCGGATATATTTCGATGCCCACGTTCCGGAAATACTTCTTCGCCAGCTTGCAGGCCTCGCCGATGTACTTCACATCGCTTTTTACCGGAGACTCGCCGGTCAGCAGCAAAATCTCCTCAATTCCGGTATCTGCGATGACCTTCATCTCGTGCTCAATCTGTTCCGAATCCAGTTTCAGTCTCCGAATGTGGTTGTAGCAGTTGAATCCGCAGTACACGCAGTAGTTCTCGCAGTAGTTGGCGATGTACAGCGGCGTGAAGATGTTCACGGAATTTCCGAAGTGACGGGAAGTCACCCGGTTGGCCCGGCGAGCCATTTGCTCCAGGAACGGCTCCGCTGCCGGCGACAGCAGTGCCTTCAGATCCTCAACGGAACAGGTCTCCTGCTCCAAAGCCCTTTGCACGTCCCGTACCGTGTACTCAGACGGGTCGTATTCCGCCATTTCCTTCATCACCCGAAGGCGGAGGGACGGATCAATCTGATCCATTCCCTCCAGATACTTCATGTGATCGATTCGAGAGGACGGGTCGTTCTCCAGACGATGTTTCTTCTCCAGAGCGGCGGGAGACAGATGCTCGGAATCCACCAAAAAATCATTTTCCATAAAGCACCCCTTAGTTCCGCAGGAATCCGGTCAGCGGATCGGAAGCGGATGCGCCTCTGGTAAGGACTCTTCCCAGACCGGCCAGGTATGCTTCTCTTCCGGCCTCTACGGCTTTACCGAATGCACTGGCCATCTGCGGAACATCGCCGGCGGTTGCCAAAGCGGTGTTGGCCATGATTGCCGCCGCACCCATCTCCATGGCTTCACATGCCTGAGACGGTCTGCCGATTCCCGCATCCACGATAATCGGAAGTTCAATCTCATCAATCAGAATCTGGATAAATTCCTTCGTTGCCAGACCCTTGTTGGATCCGATCGGGGAAGCCAGCGGCATTACCGCAGCGGCACCGGCATTCACCAGATCTCTTGCGGTATTCAGATCCGGATACATGTACGGCATGACGATGAACCCTTCCTTCGCCAGAATCTCCGTCGCTTCCACCGTCGCCTGGTTGTCCGGCAGCAGGTACTTGCTGTCCCGCATAATCTCCACCTTTACAAAATCTCCGCATCCCAGCTCTCTGCCCAGTCTGGCAATACGAACCGCTTCTTCCGCCGTCCGCGCACCGGAGGTATTCGGCAGCAGGGTGATGTTCTTCGGGATGTAGTCCAAAATATTCTCGCTGTCCTTCGTGTTGGCCCGGCGAACGGCCACGGTGATCAGCTCTGCACCGGCATTCTCCACCGCTGCCTTAATGAGATCCAGGCTGTACTTTCCGGAGCCCAGAATAAATCTCGAATTAAATTCTTTTCCGCCAATTACTAATTTATCGTCTTTCATTTGAATGCACCTTTCTCCTGCATCGGTCCGGAAGTGACTGGCACGTTCCGCATCATTGTTTTTAGGGATTATCTATAAAAAAAAGATTCGTTCGTCATCGGTGTCCGGCTTAGCCGCCACCCATGAATTTCACCACTTCGATGGCATCGTCTTCCTGAAGAACCCTTGTGTCGTAGGCCGTCTTCGGCACGATTTCCAGATTCACTTCCACCGCAACGGCGGTTCTCTTGTAGCCTTCCGCTTCCAGCATCTCCGCTACGGTCATGGGTCTGTCGAATTTCCGATCTTCCCCGTTGATTTTCATCCCTTTCACCTCCTTCACTTACAGAATCGGCGCATCCAGATTGCTTGTTTTCGTCTTCATTTGGCGATGCTCCGGGGCTCGGAAGCCGCCGCAGCACCGCACTTGTTTTTACCGAATAGTCGGCACTTCCTCTTATGAGAACTTAGAGAATATCGATGTATTCTCCGGACAGAGCCTTGTTCATGCTCCGTACCGCACAGAACTTACCGCACATGCTGCAGGTTTCGCTGTGATCTTCTTCCGGGGAACGGTCGTCCCGGATGGCTTTCGCCGTTTCCGGATCCAGGGCGCACTCGAACTGCGCATCCCAATCCAATTCTCTTCTGGCATCGGCCATCTTATCGTCGATATCCCGCGCATTCGGAATGCCTTTGGCGATATCCGCCGCGTGAGCGGCGATTTTGGAGGCGATGATGCCCTGCTTGGTGTCTTCCACGTTCGGCAGCGCCAGGTGCTCTGCCGGTGTTACGTAGCACAGGAATGCCGCGCCGTTCATGGCTGCTACGGCACCACCGATTGCAGCGGTGATGTGGTCGTATCCCGGTGCGATATCGGTCACCAGCGGTCCCAGTACGTAGAACGGAGCGCCCATGCAGATGCTCTGCTGCACCTTCATGTTGGCTGCAACCTGATCCAGCGGAACGTGTCCCGGACCTTCCACCATTACCTGTACGTTGTGATCCCACGCTCTCTTGGTGAGCTCGCCCAGACGAACCAGCTCCTCAATCTGGCATACGTCGGTTGCGTCGGCCAGACATCCTGGACGGCAAGCGTCTCCCAGGGATACGGTAACGTCGTACTCCTCACAAATGTCCAGGATTTCATCGTAGTATTCGTAGAACGGGTTCTCGTTTCCGGTCATGCACATCCATGCAAAAACAAGACTTCCGCCACGGCTGACGATGTTCATCTTTCTCTTGTGTTTCCGAATCTGCTCGATGGTTTTCCGAGTGATTCCGCAGTGCAGTGTGACGAAGTCTACACCGTCCTCTGCGTGAAGGCGGACAACATCCACGAAATCCTGTGCCGTCAGTGTGGCCAGGTCTCTCTGATAGTGAATGACACTGTCGTATACCGGGACGGTTCCGATCATTACCGGGCATTCCGATGTGAGCTTCTGGCGGAACGGCTGAGTGTTTCCGTGGCTGGACAGGTCCATAATCGCTTCGGCGCCCAAGTCCACTGCGCTCATCACCTTTTGCATCTCAATGTCGTAGTCTTTGCAGTCTCTGGATACGCCGAGGTTGACATTGATCTTGGTGCGAAGCATGCTTCCCACACCTTCTGCCGATAAGCACTCATGTCTCTTGTTCGCCGGAATAGCAACCTTTCCTTCTGCAACAAGTTTCATAAGCGCCTCGACATCCATGTTTTCCTTTGCCGCAACGGTACGGATCTGCTCCGTCACAATGCCTTTTCTTGCAGCATCCATCTGTGTCGTGTAATTGCTCAAAATAATCCTCCTTACTTTCTTCCGGCAATTTTTGCCGGATTCAAATGAACAATTTTTTCTACCGCGGCAGAAAGTGGTGCTCCCGGTCTGCCGCCTGCAATAAAACCCACGGATTACCAACTTTCGTTCCGGTAATCCGTGGGTTTCACGATCTTATCTTCCCTCCGTTGGCATTATCCAAATCAGGTTATGGGTCGAAGTATTCCTTCCTCTCAGCCGGTTGCTTCCAGCTCCCCGTATGTTTTTTTACTGCAGTTCCATTGTATCACGATTCCAAATTCTGTCAATTAATTTCCGTTTACGGATTGTAATGATATTCATGCTCATGTATAATTTCACATTGTACGGGTTATAATACATAACCGCTGCGAACAAAGAAAGAGAGAGGAAAATATTATTATGGAAAAGAACGTTAGCAAGGCGCGGTTCATTGTGCCTTCCGTCGTCGGAATCTTCCTGTTCATGATTCCAATCAAGGTGGACGGAAGCTGGACCATCGCCGTCAAAATCATCGCGGACTGGATTTCTGCAATCGCCGAAAGCATCCTGCCCGGTCTCTGCCTGTTCATCCTGACCGTTTCGGCCGTACTGTGCCTGATGGCTTTCGCCAAACCGAAATTCATCATGGAAAATACGCTCTTAAAGGAAGCGTTCTGCTGCACGCCGTTCTGGGCGGCCACCCGTGTGCTTGGATGCATCTTCTGCTGGCTGGCCTACTTCAATCTTGGAAATGAACAGGGGCGGGGATTTTCGAAATTCATCGGTGCCATTACCGGTCCGGATCAGGGCGGAATGGCTCTCGGCCTCATCGTGGGATTGGTCATCATCTTCCTGATTGCCTCCTTCCTGCTTCCGCTGCTGCTGGATTTCGGTCTTCTGGAATTCGTGGGTGCCCTGCTGACGAAGTTTATGCGTCCCCTGTTCCAGGTTCCGGGCCGTGCGGCGGTAGACTGCATCACCTCCTGGATCGGTGACGGCACGCTTGGAGTTATGCTCACCTGCAATCAGTACGAGGGCGGCTACTATTCCACAAAAGAAGCATCCATCATTTCCACCTGCTTTTCCGCCGTATCCATCACCTTCTCCATGGTGGTACTGGCTCAAGTGGATTTGACCCAGTATTTCGGCATCTACTACTTAATAATCTGCCTGATTGGAATCGTCTGCGCGGTAATCTGTCCGAGAATCTATCCATTGCGGAAAAAGCCGAACGATTATCTGATTCCGGGCAACGCCATGCCTGAAACGCTGCCGGAAGGTTTTACTTCTTCGAAAGAGTACGGCCTGCACTTGGCTATGAAAAGAGCCGCAGCCCACAAAGGTGTTGGCGAATTCTTCAGAAACGGCGCAAAAAACTGCCTGAACATGTGGTTCGGCGTCCTGCCAACCGTTATGTGCATCGGTACCGCAGCCCTTGTGGTGGCCAACTACACTCCGGTCTTCGACTGGCTGGGCATGCCGTTCCGTCCGCTTCTCAGCGCCCTGCAGGTGCCGGATGTCGCTGCGGCGGCTTCCACCATGGTGGTCGGCTTCACCGATATGTTCACCCCATCGGTAATCATCGCCGGCACCAATGCGGTTCCGATGACTCGGTTCATCGTTGCGGTGGTTTCCGTAACCCAGGTACTTTTCTTGGACGAAGTAGGCGGACTGATTCTCAGCTCCAAGCTGCCGATCAACCTGTTCGAACTGTTCCTCATCTTCCTGGAGCGAACCATTATTTCCCTGGCAATCGTCTGCCCGATTGCCCATCTGTTGTTCTAATTTCAGAGATTTTGAATTAGAAAACGCATCCGAAGGATATTCGATATTTCCTCCGGATGCGTTTTTCTTTTTCTGCGTGGTGAATTGAAAAAGTAAGTTCCAGTTCAGCAAAAAACTTTCAGCTTTGCAAAAGTAAATTCTGGTATGGGGGGTAAAATTAGAGTAAATAGTGAAAATACCGTGCAAATATGGCGAATACGGAAGGATAGTTTGTAAATGGCGCACGCAAAGTGAGCGGGAGAAAATCGTATATCTAATTTGCAAAATTAACTTCCGCACAGAAATATATGAACTTTATCTTTTGAATGACGGAAAAATATCGCGACAGTACTTACCTTTTCAGCAACTTTGGGGTAAGATTAATGTCGTTAGGAGAGATCTGATTAATATGTAATAGGGATAATAGGTCTTCTCCGTAGAAGAAGCTGAACAACTGGTATGGAGACTGGTTGTTCAGCTTCTTTCTTGCATACGAGTTAATATGGCTCATCATAAGATCAATATCCGACTGAGTCAGATGATCGAAGCTGGTTCCTTTGGGAAGAATCCTGCGGATCATCTCATGTGTGACCTCACAGCCACCTTTCTGGTCTGGTCGCTGAGGGTCACAGTAGAAGACTCTTGTACGTATCTCGCCGTTCTCATCACACTCGATGGACAAGGGATCAGTGAACTCACTTCCTCGATCAGTGAGCATCACTTGAAAGAGTTTCTTGAAAGCTTCGCGCCCAAGTGTTTGATCGAGCCAGTTGAATATATCTGTTACAGAACGGGCTGTGTTGGCATCGCGTATGAATGCAAGCATGAGTTCACAGTTCCTGAAATAAATTGTGAGCAATACCTTACCACCTTTACGACCTTCAACAGAGTCCATTTCATTGACGGCAACATCCGGACATGCAGCAAGGAATGTCCGGATGTCTTCATAAGTACGGCCAACGTAGCACTGCTTGTCTACCTGGACGGCGCGCTTCTTCTTTCTGACTCTATACCGGACTTTCCTCGGGAGATCGAGGTTGCCAACCGAAAGGAGATTGGCATCAATATAATTGTAGATGGTCTTCTCATCACACATGATTAGATCCTTGTTGCTTTGGCATATGTGATGGATGGATTGGCCCTGACGGATAAGCGGTGATATTAAATCGTCTAAGCGCTTAAGCTCTTCATATGAAATGGCAAACCCTGTACGGCTTTCGCTAAGAGTTTTTTCATACGTTTTCTGTGCTTCGTACGCATCATACATGTAACGCTCGAGCTTGCACACGCGACGCTCGCTACAGCCATTGCAGACATATGGTGCGGATTTTACATGACGGCAAATCTGTTGCGAGAAATCCGGACAAATTTCATAGCATTTCGCAACCGGGCATCTACGGCAATATCCATGGTAATACCGACGACACGGAGAACAAATATCTCTGTCATGGTAACAATCCTTAGATTTACTGCATGGATTAAATGAAGCTGTTCGTCGTGCAATTCTGTGCTTTCGGATTTCTTTGGAAACTGTTGACGGATTTTTACCAATTTCGCGTGCGATTTCTTGAAAATTGCGTCCTTCTTGCAGACCCATCTGGATAGATTTACGATCATCGAGGGTGAGATGTTTACCTTTGGACATAGTGTAGTCCTCCTTTCTGGTTCCGTCATCCAAAAGGTATAAAAATTATACAAAACGGAGGTATTAAAAGGAACACTATGAGCTGTGGATTTATGGATAACCGGCGTAGGGTCATGGAAAAGCGTGTGGACAGACA